>NZ_LVEG02000006.1 GCF_001614315.2 Halofilum ochraceum | reverse complement strand
GCCAGCCGGCGGTCAACGCCACAGGCGATAGATTCACCGTGCAGGGACACGCCGGCTGTTGCCTTCGGCAAAAGCCGGCCTACCGTGCTGCTATCGTGTCTTTTCTTTGAGCGCTCTGCGTGCTCCGCGCCTCTGCGAGAACAACGATCCACCTACGCACGCCGCCGCGACATCTCTAATGCACCAGCCGGGCGCACCGACCGCCAAACACGTTAAGCGGTCGTCAAACGCTCCAGCAGGCGCCGGCTCACGTCAGCCATGCGGTCCAGGTCGGCGGTCGCGATATGTTCGTCGATCTGGTGGATGGTCGCGTTCAGCGGTCCGAGCTCGATCACCTGGGCGCCGGTCGGCGCGATGAAGCGCGCGTCGGAGGTCCCGCCCGTGGTGGCGAGTGCCGGGCGGTAGCCGACCGTGTCCTCGACCGCGGCCGAGAGGGCCTCGGTCAGTGGGCCGGGCTCGGTCAGGAACGGATCGCCGCCGTGGCGCCACTGCAATTCGTAGTCGAGGTCGTGCCGGTCCAGGATCTCGCGGGTGCGTGTGCCCAGCCCCTCGGCGGTGCACTCGGTCGAGTACCGGAAGTTGAATACGACATCCACGTGACCGGGGATCACGTTATCGGCACCGGTCCCGGCGTGGATGTTCGAGACCTGGAAGCTGGTCGGCGGGAAATGTTCATTGCCCGTATCCCATTGGGTGGCGATCAGCTCGGCGAGCGCCGGGCCCAGATCGTGGACCGGATTGCGTCCGCGCGCCGGGTAGGCCACGTGGCCCTGCAGGCCATGCACGGTGAGATGCGCGGTGAGTGAGCCGCGGCGACCGATCTTCACGGTGTCACCGAACTGCACGTTGGACGAGGGCTCGCCGACCAGGCAGTAGTCGATCCACACGCCGCGCTCTACCAGCGTATCGACAACGCGCTTGGTGCCGTCGACGGCCGGGCCTTCTTCATCGCTGGTGATCAGCAGCGCGATTGAGCCGGCATGGTCCGGGTGCTCGCGCACGAAGCGCTCGGCCGCGACCACCATCGAGGCGACGCTGCCCTTCATATCCGCCGCGCCACGGCCGTAGAGCATGCCGTCATGGATATTCGCCGCGAACGGCGATTCCGTCCAGCGCTCCGCCGGGCCGGTGGGCACGACGTCGGTATGGCCCGCGAACACGATCAGCGGGCCCTCGGTACCGTGGCGCGCCCAGAGGTTATCGACTTCGCCGAATGGCAACCGTTCGATGTCGAATCCGAGTGCAGCCAGACGCTCCGCGATCAGATCCTGACAGCCCGCGTCCGAGGGAGTGATGGACTGGCGGCGGATCAGTTCGCGGGCGAGGGCGACGGCGTCGCTGTCGGCAGTACTGTCGTTCATGAGGCTCCCGGGTTGCTGATTCGATGGGCGAGCTCGCGCTCGATCGCCTGGACCGTCTCGTCGTCGACCGGGCGATTGCCGGAATCGGTTATGAAAAACACATCATCGACCCGCTCGCCGATGGTCGCAACACGTGCACTGTGGACCCGCACGCCGACCGCAAGAAAGGCGCGGGCGATCTTCGACAGCAGGCCGGGCTGGTCGCTGGCGGTGACTTCGACCGCCGTCATGCCGTGCTCCGGTTCCTCTTCGGCCTCGACCACCAGCGGCACGTCGAAATGGCGCATGCGGCGCGGTGTCCGCCGCGCGGGCTGGTCCGGCAGCCGTTCGGGATCGGCCAGACCGGCCTCGAGCCCGGCGCGGATGTCGGCGATGCGGTATTCGTCGGTAATCGGCTCACCCGACGCCTCCAGGATCAGGTAGGTATCGAGGGCGCGGCCGCTGCGCGAGGTCAGCACGCGCGCATCGACGATCGACAGCCCGAGGCGATCGAGCACGGTGGTCACGAGCGCGAAGCGGTAACGGTGATCGGGGCGCGAGATGAACAGTTCGGTCGATCCGCGCTGGGTCTCGCGGCGCAACAGGATCAGGGCATCTTCACGATCCCCGTGTTCGAGCAGGCCGCGCGTGTGCCAGACGATCTCGTCGGCGTTATGGCGGAGAAAATACGCATCGCCGAGCTCGGCCCAGAGGGCGTCGATCTGCTCCACGTCGAGGGCCCAGGCGGCGAGTTGGCGTCTGGCGTGGTGCTGCACCTCGGCGATGCGCTCTTCCTTGTCAATGGGATTATCGAGGCCGCGCCACAGCGCCTGCACGGTCTTGTGGTAGAGCTCGCGCAGGAGATTGTCCTTCCACGAATTCCAGAGTGTCGGGTTGGTGGCGCGGATGTCGGCGACCGTCAGCAGATACAGATGGTTCAGATGCGATACCGAGCTGACCGTGCGCGCGAACTCGTGGATTACCGCTGGATCGCTGAGATCCCGGCGCTGGGCGGTCATCGACATCAGCAGGTGGTGGCGCACCAGCCAGCAGACCAGTCCGGTCTGCACTGAGGAAAGCCCGTGATCGCGGCAGAACGCCTCGGCGTCGACCGCGCCGAGCTCGGAGTGATCGCCGTCGCGGCCCTTGGCGATGTCGTGGAACAGGGCGGCGACGTACAGCAGTTCGGGTTCCTCGAGGTCGGCCATGAGCTCGAGGCACAGGGGGAATTCGTCGCCTTCCCCTTCTTCGGGCGCGCGGAACTCCCGCAGATTGCGGATCACGCGCAGCGTGTGCTCGTCGACCGTATAGGTATGGAACAGGTCGTATTGCATGCGCCCCACGATCCGGTCGAACGCGGGGATATACGCCCCCAGGACCCCGTAGCGGTTCATGCGGAACAGCTGGCTGGCCACCCGCCAGGGTTGGCGCAGGAGTTCCATGAACAGGCGCCGGGCCTCGGGGTCGCTGCGCACGCTGTCATCGATGCCGTCGAGATCGTCGCGCAGTCGGCGCAGGGTCTCCGCGCGCACCCCGCGCACCTCCGGATGCCGGGCAAGCAGCAGATACATCTCGATCAGTGCCCGCGGCTGGCGCCGGAAAACATCCGGGGCGGCGATCTCCAGCGTTTCGCCGCGGATGCGGAAGCGGTCGTTGAGGCGCCGCACGACGGGCTGTCCGGACGGCTCCAGGATCGCCTCGCGGAAGAACTGGAGCAGGATCTCGTTGAGGCGCTGCAACTCCATCACCGCGCGGTAGTAGCGCTGCATGAAGGCCTCGACCGCGCGGTTGGGGTCGTCCGCCGTCTCGCCGAATGCCACGGCCAGATCCCGTTGATGGTCGAACAGCAGCCGGTCCTCGCTGCGTCCGGTCATGCGGTGCAGGCGCCAGCGGATGGCCCAGAGCAGTTCCTGCCCGCGCACCAGGCGGTGGTATTCGTCGTCGGTCAGGAAGCCGTGGTCGACCAGTTCGGCGAGCGTCTGGGCCCCGAAATGGCGCTTGGCCACCCAGCCGACCATCTGGATATCGCGCAGGCCGCCCGGGCCTTCCTTGATGTTCGGTTCCAGCCGGTAGGCCGTGCGGTCGAATTTGCGGTGGCGGGCCTTCTGCTCATCGAGCTTGGCCAGGAAAAACGTCTCCGTGGGCCACACCCGCTCGGGGCCGGTCGCGTCCTGCATCGATTCATACAGGGCGGAACCGCCTGCGAGCAGCCGCGACTCCATCAGATTCGTCGCCGTGGTCACGTCTTCGCGCGCGGCTTCGCTGCACTGGGCGACCGTGCGCACGGCCTGGCCGATCTCGAGACCGATATCCCAGAGCAGGGTGACGAAGGCCTCGATCGCCTCGCGATGCCGGTCCTCGGCGTCGTCCGCGAGCAGGATCAGCAGGTCGACATCGGAGTGCGGGTGCAGCTCGCCGCGGCCGTAGCCGCCGACCGCCACCAGGGCGATATCGCCGTTCGCGTCGCCGAAGCTTGCATGCCAGGTGTGGGCGAGCAGGTCGTCCACCGCCGCCGCGCGCGCGGCAACCACATCTTGTGCCGGAGTGCCGGCGTCGAGCGCGCGGTCAAGCGCCGCGTCGACGGCCGCGAGCCCCTCGGCGTACACGGCGGCGGGGCGTTGCCCGGCACGCAGCTCCGCATCGATGCGGGCCGTATCGAACCGGGCGGCGTCGGGTACGGGCTCCGGCGCGGCCATCAGCGTGCTCAGAGTGTCCGGCCGTCCGGGAGCGTGGTCAGTTCGAACCCATCCTCGGTGACGATCAGGGTGTGCTCCCACTGCGCGGAAATGCTGTGGTCCTTGGTCACGACGGTCCACTGATCGCCCAGCAGCTTCACGTGGCGCTTGCCGCCGTTGATCATCGGCTCGACCGTGAACGCCATGCCGGGAAACAGTTCCATGCCGGTGCCCGCCTTGCCGTAATGGAGGATCTGCGGTTCCTCGTGGAAGCCGCGGCCGATGCCGTGACCGCAGTATTCGCGGACCACGGAGCAGTGGTGGCCCTCGGCGTACTGCTGGACGGCGTGCCCGATATCCCCGAGGCGGGCGCCCGGCGCGACCGCGCGGATACCGGCGACCATGGCGCCGTAGGCGACCTCGCAGACCCGGCGCGCGTTGCGCGACGGTTCGCCGGCATAAAACATCCGGCTGGTGTCGCCGTGAACGCCGTCGCGGATGACCGTGACGTCGATGTTGAGGACATCGCCCTTCTTCAGCTGACGCGGCCCGGGGATCCCGTGACAGACCTGGTGGTTGAGCGAGATGCAGACCGACTTCGGGAAGCCGCGATAGTTCAGCGGGGCCGGTGTGGCGCCGCACTCGTTGACGATGTAGTCATGACAGATCCGGTCGAGCTCCTCGGTCGTGATGCCGGGCTCGACGTACGGCTCGATCATATCGAGGACGCTGGCCGCCAGGCGGCCGGCGACGCGCATGCGTTCGATCTCATCCTGGGTCTTCGCGGCAACGGTGTTGCGCGCCTGTGCGGGTGCGGACATCGGACCACCGTGGTCAGTTTGCGGGCAGAAGCGGGATTGTAGCGCATCAGGCCGCCGACTCCGAGGGTCTGGATTGAGATCACGAGGGGGTTGTGGTATAAAGCGCGCCGCCGCAGGCCGGAGTCCGGCCGCGGCCCAATCCGCACACGCGCACCGTCAGGGTTCGGTCGGGTGCCGCTCGCCACGGGAACTCCGGGCAGTGGTTGGCCGAGCTGGTCGCGTGGAGGCTCAACCCGATACAAAGGAATCATCATGTCTCGTATCTCGATGCGCCAGATGCTCGAGGCGGGCGTTCATTTCGGTCACCAGACCCGGTACTGGTGCCCGAAGATGGCCCCCTACATCTTCGGCGAACGCAACAAGATCCATATCTTCAATCTGGAAAAGACCGTGCCGTTGATGGACGACGCGCGGAATTTCCTGTCGAAGATCGCTTCCAACAACGGCACGATCCTGTTCGTGGGCACCAAGCGCGCCGCGCGCGACGCCGTCCGCGAGGCCGCCCAGTCCTGCGGCATGCCCTACGTCGACCGTCGCTGGCTCGGCGGGATGATGACCAACTTCAAGACGGTCAAGCATTCGATCGGCCGCCTGAAAGACCTCGAGAAGATGTTCGAGGACGGTTCGCTGAACAAGCTGAACAAGAAGGAACGCCTGGATCTCGAGCGCGAGAAGGATCGCCTGGATCGCAGCCTCGGCGGGATCAAGGACATGGAACGCCTCCCGGACGTGATGTTCATCGTCGACGTCGGCCATGAGGACATCGCCGTGGCCGAGGCGAAGAAGCTGAATATCCCCGTGGTCGCGATCGTCGACAGCAATAATCCGCCCGACGGCGTGGACTATGTCATCCCGGGTAACGACGACGCGCTGCGCGCGATCCAGCTGTACACGCAGGCGGTCGCCGAGGCGATCGAGACCGGCAAGAGCATGATTCCGGGCGCCGCGAGCTCCGGTGACGAGTTCGTCGAGGTCGACGAGTCGGGGCGTCCGACGCAGAGTGCTGGCAAGAAGAAGGCCAGTGCGAAGAAGGCGGCGGGCAAGAAGACCGCGGCCGCGAAGACCGCCAGCACCGCGACCGAGCGGGGCGAAGGTGACGCGCCCGAGGGTGCCGAGGCGACCGAGGCCGCGGAGTCCGCCGAAGCAACGGCCGCCCCGGCCGCCGACGCCCCGGCCGCCGATGCGGATGCCGCCGCCGAGAGCGCGCCGGCCTCGAAGAAGAAGGCCGCCGCCAAGAAGACCGCTGCCAAGAAGACGGCTTCGAAGAAGAAGGCGTCTGCCAAGAAGGCCGCTTCCAAGAAGACCGCCGCCAGCAAGACGGCCGAGGGCGACGAAGAGGCCTGAATCCACTCCCGCGGCCGGGCCCGCCGGGCCCGGCCCGCCGCCAGACAATATGGGGTAACCCCGCGATGGAAATCACCGCCGCGATGGTCAAGGAACTCCGCACCCGGACCGGTGCGGGCATGATGGAATGCAAGAAGGCGCTGAAGGAGGCCGAGGGCGATATGGAAGGCGCCATCGAGGCCATGCGCAAGGCTGGGCTCGCCAAGGCCGACAAGAAATCCGGCCGGGTCGCCGCCGAGGGCGTCATCGTCACGCGCGTGGCCGAGGACGGCCGTACCGGCGTGATGGTCGAGATCAACAGCGAGACCGACTTCGTTGCCAAGAACGAGGAATTCCAGCAGTTTGCTGCCCGGGTCGCCGAGCGCGTGCTGGAGTCGAATCCCGCGGATGTCGCTGAACTCTCCGGCCTGACGGTCGGTGGCGGCGACGAGCGCGATATCGCCACGGCGACGAAGGAGCTGGTCGCGAAGATCGGCGAGAATCTCGAAGTCCGCCGTTTCGAGCGTCGCGAGTCCGAGAATGGTCAGGTTGCGAGCTATCTGCACGGTAACCGGATCGGCGTACTGGTCGACTACACGGGGGCGGAGCAGGTCGGCAAGGACGTGGCCATGCATGTCGCCGCGAACAATCCGGCCGCCACGCGCGCCGACGATATCCCGCAGGATGAGCTCGAGAAGGAGCGCCAGTTCCTCGAGGAGCAGGCGCGTGACAGCGGCAAGCCCGAAGAGATCGTCAAGAAGATGGTCGAGGGTCGGCTGCGCAAGCACCTGTCCGAGATCACCCTGCTGGGCCAGCCGTTCGTGAAGGACCCGGACCAGACGGTCGAGGAAATGCTCAAGGCGAACGACGCCGATGTCTCCTTCTTCCGCCGCTTCGAAGTCGGCGAGGGCAAGGAGAAGAAAGAGGAGAACTTCGCCGATGAGGTGATGGCGCAGGCCAAGGGCGCCTGAACCGCGCCCCGACCGCGGCCTCGGGGACCGGCCCGTTTCGCCGCGCACCGGTTTTCGGGGGCCGTGCCGGGCACGGCCCCCGGGGCCGAAAACCGGAATCGGTGCTGCGCCCGTTCGGCGGGCTTCGGCTACAATGGCGGGCCCCGGCCGGGGCCACAGGGCGCGGAGGTTTTGTAACCCGATGACCGATCAGGGACCCGTCTATAAACGCGTGCTGCTGAAACTCAGCGGCGAGGCGCTCCTCGGCGACCAGGAGTATGGTGTCGACCCCGCCGTTCTCTCCCGCATCGCGCGGGAATTGCGCGATATCAGTGCGATGGGGGTAGAGGTCGCTGTCGTCATCGGGGGCGGCAATATCTTCCGCGGCGCCGGCCTGGCCGAGGCCGGCATGGACCGCGTGACTGCCGATCACATCGGCATGCTCGGCACCGTGATCAATGCCCTGGCCATGCAGGACTCGCTCGAGAAGCTGGGCGTATTCTGCCGCGTGATGTCCGCCCTCAAGATCAACGAGGTCTGCGAGGACTACATCAGACGCCGCGCGGTACGCCACCTCGAGAAAGGCCGCGTCGTCATCTTTGCCGCCGGTACCGGCAATCCCTTCTTCACCACCGATTCCGCCGCCAGTCTGCGCGCGATCGAGATCGGCGCCGACATCATGATCAAGGGCACCAAGGTCAACGGCGTTTTCGATGCCGATCCGGTGAATAATCCATCGGCACAGCGTTATGAACGTGTCACCTATGATCAGGTGTTCGCGAAGAATCTCGGCGTCATGGATGCCACGGCGATCGTGATGTGCCGGGATAACCACATTCCGCTGCAGGTATTCAATCTCAACAACGATGGTGATCTGACCCGTCTGATACGGGGCGAACAGATCGGGACCATTGTCGAGCGAGGCGAACCATGATCGAGGATCTCCAAAAGGATGCGCGTGAGCGCATGAAGAAGAGTCTCTCGGCCCTCCAGAACGAGTTCGCGGCCGTGCGTACCGGACGTGCGCACAGTGGTCTGCTTGATCATGTCACGGTCGATTATTACGGGGCCGAAGTGCCGATCAACCAGGCGGCCAACGTGCATGTCGAAGACTCGCGCACACTGGCCGTGCAGCCATTCGAAAAGTCGATGGTGTCGAAAATCGAGAAGGCGATCATGAATTCGGGGCTTGGCCTGAATCCGAATACCGCGGGGACCGTGATCCGCCTGCCGATGCCGCCGCTCACCGAAGAGCGTCGGCGGGATCTCGTCAAGGTCGTCCGCCAGGAAGCGGAGAACGCGCGCATCGCGATCCGCAACATCCGGCGCGACGTCAACGGCGACCTCAAGACGCTCCAGAAAGAAAAGGAAATCAGCGAGGACGAGGAGCGCGCGGCCGAGCAGAAGATCCAGAAGATCACGGACGAGTCGATCGCCGAGGTCGACGCCATGCTGGAGCAGAAAGAATCCGATCTCATGGAGGTCTGAGCCGTTCGTCCCCGCACCGCACAGCCGGGCCGGCAGATGCACGAGCGAAGGGTGCCAGCGATGGACAGGGGGCGCCGGAGCGACTTATGACTGAGGGGAGCGAGCCCGACCATATCGCGATCATCATGGACGGCAACGGCCGCTGGGCCCGCCGCCGTTTCTCGCCGCGGACGGAAGGTCACAAGGCCGGTGTCCGCGCGACCCAGGCGATCATCGAGGCCTGTGCACGGCGCGGCGTGACCGCGTTGACCCTGTTCGCTTTCTCCAGTGAAAACTGGCGGCGGCCGGAATCGGAAGTGCGCATCCTGATGGAGCTGTTCCTGCGCACGCTTCGCGACGAGATCGGGCGGCTGCATGAAAACGGTATCCGGGTTCGCTTTATCGGGGATCGTGCGGGGCTGGGCCGTTCGCTGCAGACGGAGATCGGACGCGCCGAAGAGAAAACCGCCGCGAACGGCAACCTCACCGTGAATATCGCGGCCAACTACGGCGGCCGCCAGGATATCGCCCAGGCGGCCCGCAGGGTAGCCGAAGAGGTCGCCGCCGGACGGATGCGGCCCGAGGAGGTCGACGCGCGAACCCTCGGAGCGTACGTCAGCCTGTCCGATCTGCCGGAGCCGGACCTGTTCATCCGCACGGGGGGTGAGCGGCGGATCAGCAATTATCTGCTCTGGCACCTGGCGTATACTGAACTCTGGTTCACTGACAGACTCTGGCCGGACTTCGATTCCGCCGCGCTCGAGGAGGCGATCGCCGATTATCAGGGACGCCAACGGCGGTTCGGCCGCACCACCGAGCAGGTCGAACACCAGCGACATGCTTAGGCTCCGCATCGTCACGGCGCTGATCGGCGCTATCCTCGTCATCGGTGGTATTTTCTTCCTGAGACCGGTCGGGATGGCGGCCATCGGCGCGCTGGTGACGCTGTATGCCGCCTGGGAATGGTCGCGGCTCTCTCTCTGTGCCGACTGGCGGTTGCGGGCCGGATTTCTGGCTGCCGTGGGCGCCGCGGGGCTCGTGATCTGGCAGCTGGGGCCGACCGCGACCGTGGTGTGGCTTACGGTGGCTTGCGCCTTCTGGGTGGGAGTCGCCTGCTGGTTGCTGAGCGGCGGCGGTCCGAGCGCGGGGTGCAGCGGCGTGCGTTGGGGCTGGCTGGCGATTGGCGTGCTGATCCTGCCGCCGCTTGCGCTGGCGATCGCGATGCTGGCCGAGCGCGCGGACTGGGTCGGCCGTGCATTCCTGCTCTATGCGATCGGAATCGTCTGGGCGGCGGATATCGGGGCCTATTTCGCCGGCCGCGCGTGGGGGCGCCACAAACTCGCACCGCGCGTCAGCGCCGGCAAGACCCGGGAAGGGCTCGCGGGCGGCGTAGTGGCGGTCGTGGTGTATTCGCTGGTCGGTCTCTGGCTGTTCGGCGTACCGTACGCCGGCTGGCTGCCGTGGATGGCCATCGCGATCGTCGCCGGGCTGTTGTCGGTGGCGGGTGATTTGCTGGAAAGCGTACTCAAGCGGGAGGCCGGCGTGAAAGACAGTGGCAGGATCCTCCCCGGGCACGGTGGGCTGCTGGACCGGGTCGATAGCCTGATCGCGGCCGCTCCGGTGGTCGTCGTCGGTATCGCCTGGGCCGAGCCGGGGTTCCTGGCTTGACCGGCACCAATGACACGGCCGTGAACGGCGTCGCGGTGCTGGGGGCTACGGGGTCCATCGGCCTCAGCACGCTCGATGTGATCGCACGCCATCCCGGGCGGTTCCGTGTGGTCGCGCTGAGTGCGCATCGCCAGGTCGACGCGCTCTGGGAACAGGTAATTGCGTTCGAACCGGTCTACGCGGCCATGGCCGATCCCGATGCGGCGGCGGATCTGGAACGGCGCGTGCGTGAGCGCGGCCTGGCGACGCGCGTCCTGGCGGGTCCCGACGGGCTCGAAACGATCGCGCGGGCGCCAGAGGCCGATACGGTCATGGCCGCCATTGTCGGTGCGGCCGGGCTCATCTCCACGCTCGCCGCGGTGCGCGAGGGCAAGCGTGTGCTGCTTGCGAACAAGGAGCCGCTGGTGATGGCCGGTGGTCTCGTCATGCGGACCGCTGCCGAATCCGGCGCCACGCTGCTGCCGATCGACAGCGAGCACAACGCGGTCTTCCAGTGTCTGCCGCCGGCGCGGGCCGCGGGACTCGACGGCGCGGGTGTAGAGCGTATCCTGTTGACGGCCTCGGGTGGGCCCTTCCTGCGGCGGGGACCGGAAACCCTCGCGAGCGTCACCCCGGATGAGGCCTGCGCCCATCCGAACTGGGCGATGGGGCGAAAGATCTCGGTCGATTCGGCGACCATGATGAACAAGGGCCTGGAGGTTATCGAGGCCTGCTGGCTGTTCGATGCGGCGCCGGAAAAGATCGAGGTGGTCGTCCACCCGCAGAGCATCGTGCATTCGCTCGTTCGTTACGTGGATGGGTCGGTGCTGGCGGAATTGGGCCATGCCGACATGCGCACACCCATCGCCCATGCCCTGTCATGGCCGGATCGGGTTGATGCCGGAGTGCCGCCGCTGGATCTCACGGCGCTCGCGGGCCTGGAATTCGAACCACCTGATACGGGGCGTTTCCCGGCACTGCGGATCGCTTTGGCGGCCGCGCGGGCGGGGGGCACCGCGGGGGCCGTCATGAACGCGGCCAACGAGGTCGCGGTCGAGCGTTTCCTGGATCGGCGTCTGGGATTCCCCGCGATCGCGGGCGTGATCGAGGCGACCCTCGGTGAAGCGGCGGTAGACGGTGACGCGGACTCGCTCGAGGGCATCCTGGCCGCGGACCGGGCAGCGCGGGAGCGTGCGGCGATTCACGCCGAGCGCATGGCGGAGACCTGTACCCAATGATCGAGATCCTGTTCAGTATTGCCGCGTTCATCGTGGCCATCGGCGTGCTCGTCACCGTGCACGAGTACGGTCACTACCGGGTCGCACGCTGGTGCGGCGTTCGGGTATTGCGGTTCTCGGTCGGATTCGGGCGGCCGCTGTGGAAACGGACCTGGGGAGAGGATCGCACCGAGTGGGTGATTGCCGCGATCCCGCTGGGTGGCTACGTGAAGATGCTCGACGAGCGCGAAGGCGAGGTCGATCCCGCCGAGGCGCATCGCGCCTTCAATCGCAAGAGCGTCGGTCGCCGAGCGGCCATTGTCGCAGCCGGGCCCGCCGTGAACATCCTGCTGGCCGCGGTTGCCTACACGGCGATGTTCATGATCGGCGTTCAGGGTGTCGTGCCGCGCCTGGGGGATGTGGCCGCCGATTCACCGGCCGCGGAGGCCGGTTTCGAACGCGGCGACCGGATCCTCGCGGTCGACGGGATCAATGCGCCGAGTTGGCAGGAGGCGCGTCTGACGCTGCTGGATCGCGGGCTCGCGGGCGAGCGCACCCATATTCCCGTGACCGTGCGCAGCTCGGCCGGCTACGAGACGGAACGCCGGCTGGATATCTCCGGGGTGTCCCTGCGCGAGGAGGGTGTCGATCCGATCGGTACACTCGGATTCCAGCCCTGGCTGCCCGACATGCCGGCGCGGATCACCAGTGTCATCGAAGAGTCGCCAGCGGCTGCGGCGGGGCTTCAGGGTGGCGACGTCGTCCTTCGCGCCGGCGGGCAACGGATCTCGACCTGGGCCGACTGGGTCGCGCATGTACAGGAACGCCCGGGTCAGACGATTCCCATTGTGGTCGAGCGCGACGGTGAGCGCATCGATCTCGAAGTGACCCCGGCCAGCATAGAGGCCGGTGACCGCAACGTCGGGCAGATCGGGGCACGGGGTCCGGAACTGAGTGCCGAGCAGCGCGAGCGCATGTACACGACCGTGCGCTATGGCCCGATCGATTCGGTGATTCAGGGGACGGTCAAGACGTGGGACATGACGACCCTGACCGTGCGGGTGCTCGCCGGGCTGGTGACCGGATCGGCGGCACTGTCGAATATCAGCGGGCCGGTGTCCATTGCCCAGTTTGCGGGTCAATCCGCACAGATCGGCCTCGCGACCTTCCTCGGCTTCCTGGCGCTGATCAGCGTGAGTATCGGACTTCTGAATCTGCTGCCCATACCGGTCCTCGACGGCGGGCATCTGCTGTATTACGCGGTGGAGGCCATCAAGGGCTCGCCCGTCTCGGAACGTGTA
Source organism: Halofilum ochraceum (assembly GCF_001614315.2). Taxonomy (NCBI): domain Bacteria; kingdom Pseudomonadati; phylum Pseudomonadota; class Gammaproteobacteria; order Chromatiales; family Ectothiorhodospiraceae; genus Halofilum; species Halofilum ochraceum. The sequence goes on along the minus strand of NZ_LVEG02000006.1, from coordinate 13,794 downwards.
CAGGTGATGGGCCAGCAGGTCGGTCTGGTGTTGCTGTTCGCCCTGATGACGCTGGCACTGTACAACGACTTCGTCCGCCTGGTGTACTGACCCGATGCGTTTATCACTGACCGGCGCGGTGGCCGCGCTCGTGCTTACTATTGCCGTCGCCATGCCGGCCCATGCTTTCGAACCGTTCGTGGTCGAGGATATAGAGATCCGCAGCGCCGAACGGATCGCGGATGGTACGATCCTGAACTATCTGCCGGTGCGGATCGGTGAGACATTCGGGCCGGACGACACCGGGCGCGCGGTCCGAGCACTGTACGATACCGGTTTGTTCGAGGATGTCCGTATCGCGCGCGATGGGCAGGTGCTCGTCGTGGAAGTCACCGAACGGCCCGCGATCGGTGAGATCAACATCGAGGGCGACTACAGCATGGAGGAGGAGCAGCTCCGTGACTCGCTGGCGGACATCGGCCTCGCACCCGGACGCATCTTCGAACGCGCGATGCTTGAGCGCACGGAGCAGGAACTGCGGCGCCTGCTATACAGTCAGGGCAAGTACGGCATGGAGATGTCCACGGAGGTGCGCGAGCTGGAACGCAACCGGGTCGCGATCGACGTGACACTGCGCGAGGGCCGGGTGGCGAGCATTCGCCAGATCCGGATCCTCGGCAACAGCGTGTTCAGTGACGAAACCCTCAAGGACGAAATGGAATCCGGCATCCCCAGTGCGTGGGCGTTTCTGTCGTCCGCCGATGAATACTCGCGGGCCAAACTCGAGGGCGATCTCGAGGCGATCCGCTCGTATTACATGGACCGCGGCTATATCCGGTTTTCCGTGAGTTCGAGTCAGGTGACGATCACCCCGGACAAGAAAGACATCTACATCACGATCAACGTGGACGAGGGTAAAAAATACTCCGTTCGTGACGTGTCCATCTCGGGCAATCTGCCCGTCGATGAGGATGAGCTGCTTGAACAGGTCGAACTCGGCGAAGGTGATCTGTTCTCGCGTAAAACCCTGACCGCGAGCCGAACGGCCATATCGGATCGTCTGGCCCAGGCCGGTTATGCGTTCGCCAATGTGAATGTCTCGCCCAGGATCGATGAAGAAGAACAGAAGGTCGATCTGGAATTTTTCGTCGATCCCGGCAATCGCGTGTACGTTCGCCGGGTGACATTCAGTGGTCATACCTCCACGGAAGACCGTGTGTACCGGCGCGAACTGCGGCAGATGGAAGGCGGGCTGTACTCGCCGGCCGATCTCGATCGTTCGCGCATACGGCTGCAGCGTCTCGATTCGGTTGAGCGGGTCGAGATGGATACGCAGCCGGTGCCGGGCGAGAGCGGCAAGGTGGACGTCAATTACCGGATCACGGAGCGCCAGACCGGCTCGCTTCGACTGGGCGCGGGTTTCTCCAGCGGTACGGGCCTGGGTTTCAATATCGGGGTCAGCGAGCGCAACCTGCTCGGTACCGGTCAGGATCTCAACGTCGATATCGATACGACCGAGATCAACCGCACGGTCTCGGTCCGTTACACCGATCCGTATTACACGGATTGGGGCGTCAGTCGGACGCTGCGGTTCGTGTACAGAGAAAGCGATCCCAACGACATCCTCGACACCACCGACTATTTCTCGGATTCGGCCGATATCGGCTTTCGGTTCGGCGTGCCACTGTCCGAATACGATACCCTGCGGTACGGACTTGGTTTCGATGGAATCCGGATCCGGACGACGGACTCCACACCGCAGCCGATCGAGGATTTCATCGACACTCGCGGCAACGAGTTCCTTGGGCTCAACGGCACGGTGAGTTACTCGCGCGACTCGAGGAACCGGACGATCTTCGCCGAGCGCGGGACGCTGCAGACGCTGTCGCTGGATTTCGCGCTGCCCGGCAGTGACTACGAGTACTACAAAATCGGCTACAGCTTCGAGAATTACCTGCCGATCACTGATCGCCTCGTGCTCTCGACCAGCGCCCGCCTGGGCTACGGCGCGGGCTACGGCGAAGAGGAAGATCTGCCGTTCTACCGGCGCTACTACGCCGGCGGTATCCGCTCCGTACGCGGGTTCTCCGGCAACAGCCTCGGTCCCCGTTATACGGCGGATGAGGCGGCGGACCAGGATCCCAAGGGGGGCGATTTCGTCTCCACCGGCTCCATCGAACTCGTGTTCCCGCCGCCGTTCACCGAGCAAACGGGGCAGACGCGCTTGAGCGCCTTCGTCGATTTCGGTAACGTCTTTGAGGATGCGCGGGACTTTGAGACCGGTAGCCTGCGTGCCTCGGCCGGTGTGGCGTTCAACTGGCGCTCCCCCGTTGGCCCGCTGTCGATCAGTCTCGCTGAACCCATTATTGAGGAATCCGGCGACGATACCGAGCGGGTTCAGTTCACTATCGGTACCCTTTTCTGAAACCGGTTCGGAGAATCGGACAGCCACCCGGAGTTGAGCCGTGCGTAAAATCGTAAGCTTTCTGTTGTTCACCGCAGCGATGCTGCCAGGCATTGCCCTCGCCGAGTCGAAAATCGGCTACGTCAACGTGCCTTATCTGATTGATAACTCCCCCCAGGCCAAAGCCGCGAGCGGTGAGCTGGAGCAACAGTTCGGACCGAAGCAGCAACAGCTGCAGCAGAAGCAGCAGGAATTCCAGCAGCTTCAGCAGAAGCTGCAGAAAGATGGCCTCGTCATGTCCGAGGAGGAACGTGCCGAAGCCCAGAACCGACTGAACGAAATGAAGCGTGAGATCCAGCGCATGCAGGAGGCGTTCCGCGAGGATCTGAATATCGAGCGCAATAACGCTTTCAAGGGCGTGCGCCAGTCGGTCATGGCGGCGGTCGAGGCGCTCGCGCAGGATGAAGGCTACGATCTTGTGGTGGGGCAGGGTGCGCTCTACGCGAGCGATGCGGTGAACCTGACGGAACGGGTCCTTGACCGTATGGAAGCCAACTTCGACGGCGGTTCCCAGTAGGGAAGGATGACGGTGCAGTGGACGGTTCAGGCCCTTGCCGAACGACTCGGACTCGCCTGCAGCGGTGACGGCACGGTCGCGGTGACGCGTGCGGCCTCACTGGAGTCGGCCGGACCGGACGCACTGAGTTTTTTTGTCCCCGGAACCGCTCCCGAGCGGCTTGCCGCCACGCGTGCGGGCGCCGTGATCGTGTGCGCGGAAGACGCGGCGTCCGCGCCCTGCGCTTCGCTCGTCAGCGAGCAGCCGTATCTGCAATTCGCGCGCGCCTCACAGCTTCTCCATCCCCTGCCGGCGGTCGAGCCGGGGATAGCGACCGGCGCGGTGGTCGCGCCGGACGCGTCCGTCGACGATAGCGCCGAGGTCGCGAATGGCGCCATCGTGGAGGCCGGTGCGCGCATCGAGGCCGGCGCGGTGATCGGTCCGGTCAGCGTTGTCGGTGCGAATGCGTGGATCGGCCCGGATACCCGGCTGGGTGCCCGAACCGTGGTCGGCGATCACTGCGTTCTGGGCGCGCGCTGTATCGTACAACCCGGGGCGGTGATCGGCAGCGACGGGTTCGGGTACGCGCATGACAGTGACGGCTGGGTGCGGATTCCGCAGGTCGGCCGGGTAGTGATCGGCGACGACGTCGGGATTGGCGCGAACACCACGATCGACCGGGGCACTTCGGACGACACGGTCATCGCTGATGGCGTCATTCTCGACAATCAGATCCAGATCGCGCACAACGTGCGCATCGGTGCGGGAACGGCGATGGCCGGCTGCGTCGGTGTCGCCGGCAGCGCCGTGATTGGTGCACGCTGCACCATCGGCGGGGCGGCGGTCATCCTCGGGCATCTCGAAATTGTGGACGATGTCCACATCACCGCGATGTCGATGGTGAGCAAATCGATTACACTGGCCGGCACCTGGTCATCCGGCCTGCCACTCGAACCGAATCGGGAATGGCGCCGCAATGTGGCGCGATTCCGCCAGCTTGACCGTCTTGCCCGGCGCGTCAATGCGCTCGAAAAGGACCGCACCGGAAACAAGCCCTGAGGGACACGCCGTGAGCGAGATGAACATCCATGAGGTACTCAAGTACCTGCCGCACCGCTACCCGTTTCTGCTGGTGGACCGTGTAGTCGAGTGCGAACTGGGCGAGCGCATCAGGGCGGTCAAGAACGTCACCTTCAATGAGCCGTTTTTCCCCGGCCATTTCCCGGCCCACCCCGTATTCCCCGGCGTGCTCATCCTCGAGGCGCTGGCGCAGGCGACGGGGCTGCTTGCCTTCCGCACCATGGGCGTCCTGCCGGAGGACAACAAACTGTATCTCTTCGTCGGCGTGGATAACGCCCGCTTCAAGCGCCGTGTGCAGCCGGGCGATCGGCTGGACCTGAACGTCGAGCTCATGCGCTCCTCGCGCGGACTCTGGAAGTTCTATTGCGAGGCGAGTGTAGACGGGGAGGTCGCCTGTGTGGCCGAATTGATGGGGGCCGTGCGGGAAGTCAGCTCGTGATTCATTCGCAGGCGATCATCGATCCCGGCGCGAGTATCGCCGATGGTGTGGAGATTGGACCCTTCTGTGTCATCGGGCCGGAAGTGGAAATCGGTCCCGGCACCCGGGTGGGCTCGCATGTCGTGATCCGCGGACCGACGCGGATCGGGCGTGACAACGCGATCTTCTCCTTCTCCACCATCGGCGAGGCGCCGCAGGACCTCAAATACGATGGCGAACCGACGCGCCTGGAACTCGGCGACCGCAACACCATTCGGGAGTACGTGACGTTCAATCGCGGCACCACCGACGGTGGCGGCGTCACCCGGATCGGCAGCGACAACCTGTTCATGGCCTATACGCATGTTGCCCACGACTGCGAGGTCGGCAGCCGCACGATCTTCGCCAACGCGGCCTCACTGGCCGGGCATGTCGAGGTGGGTGACTGGGCGATCCTCGGCGGTTTCACCTGCGTCCATCAGTTCTGCCGCATCGGCGCCCACAGCTTCACGGGCCTCGGGACGGTCGTGACCCGCGATATCCCGCCGTTTGTCACCGTCGCGGGCAACCACGCGAAGCCCTACGGCATCAACAAGAACGGCCTCAAACGGCGCGGTTTCGAACCGGCGCTGGTGAAGGCGCTGCACCGCACCTACATGGTGATGATCAAATCCCGCCGCAGTTCGGACGAAGCCCGTGCCGAGGTGGATCGGCTGGCGAACGAGTACCCCGAAGTCGCTTCCCTGCGCGATTTCATCGACGAAGGCCAACGCGGCATCGTCCGCTGAGGGTCTGAATCCGATCCGAACGAGTGATGTAGGCGCGTTTTCGCCGAAGGCGAACGCGCGCGTTCAGCATGTCGGCGGGATCAGGCGCTCCGGACATGCCGCGCGCATTCGAACGGCGCTCGGCCGCGCCCTTCGAAGACGCGCCTACGGATACATCCGTATCCTGAAATTCATCCGTTTTTACGCAGAGCCGCAGAGCCCGCGAAGAAGCAGAGAAAAAGGGATTGCTGAAAATCCAGCTTGCATCCTGGTGCCCTCTGCGCCCTCAGCGCCTCTGCGAGAACCTCCTGCAAAACGTGTCTGGCCCAACGCGACACGATCACTGCGAAGCGGTCACTCTCCCGCTGATATCGCCTGGTGGTCAGGCGGTGACGCCAGCATCTCCTCGATGAGAGCGGCGACGCGGCCGGGGCCGTCGCCTTCGCCCATGCGGTTGGCAACCGTGGCGAGGGCGGAGATCATCTCGCGCCGGTAGTCCGCATCGTCGAGGATACGGGCCGTCTCGGCCGCGATGGCCTCGGGACGCGCCGCATCCTGCACGAACTCCTGCACGACCCGGCGCTGGGCGACGATATTCACCAGCGCGATATCCTCGATCGTGATCAATCGGTGCATGATCTGCCATGTAAGCCAGTTGACCCGATAGATCACCGCCATCGGCACGCCCATCAGCGCGATCTCGAGCGTCGCCGTGCCCGAAGCCGTGATGATGCTGTCGCACAGCGGTACCACATCGTAGGCGCGGCCGCCTTCGATCAGGCGGACGTCCACCTTCGCTTTGTCCAGATACGGCCGCACCGTCTCCGCGTCGAGCGTGCCGGCGAGCGGGAGCACGAAACGGATCGGCTCACGGTCGGCCTGGAGGCGCTCCGCGGCGGCGAGCATCACCGGCAGCAGCCGCTGGATCTCGCCGCGGCGGGAGCCGGGCATGAGGCCGACCACGGGACGCTCCGATTCGATGTCGAACTCGGCCCGTGCCTCCTCGGGTGTCACGCTCGGGTGGATCTCGTCGACCAGCGGATGGCCGACATAACGGACCGGCACCCCGGCGCGCTCGTAGAAATCCACCTCGAACGGAAACAGCACCGCCATCATGTCGACCAGCTGGCCGATGCGTTTGACCCGGTGCGCGCGCCAGGCCCAGACCTGCGGGCTGACGTAGAACAGGACCGGGATCCCCAGCGAGCGCGCGGTCTCGGCCAGTTTGAGGTTGAACTCCGGGTAATCGACGAGGATCAGCAGGTCGGGGCGGTCCTCGCGCAGGCGTGCGCGCAGTTTCTCCAGCTCGCGCATGATGCGGCGCCAGTGGATCAGCACTTCGACGATGCCGATGATGGCGAGGTCGCGGCAGTCGACCACGATGTCCATGCCGGCCGCCTGCAGGTGTGGCCCGCCCATGCCCATCAGTTCGGGCTCACCCCCGCGTCGGCGCAGGGCCTCCACGAAGCGCGCGGCGTGATGGTCGCCGGAGGCCTCTCCGGCGGAGATCATCAGTCGCGGGCGTTCAGCCACCGACGGCATCGCGGATCACCCCGCAGATCCGGTCGACCATGGCGTCCGTCAGCTCGGGATACACCGGCAATGAGCAGCAGCGCTCGGCCAGCGATTCGGCGATCGGCAGACTTGCCGGCACTGCGGCGTCGGCGAAGGCCGGCTGGCGGTGCAGTGGCACGGGGTAGTAGATCGCGCTGGCGATGGATGCGTCTTTCAACGCCTGCATGATCGTGTCGCGGTGATCGGTGAGGACGGTGTACTGGTGGAAGACGTGTCTGGCGCCGTCGCGCCGGAAGGGCGTTTCCACCGTCAGATCTGCCAGCCCCGCGTCATAGCGGTCGGCCACGCGGCGACGCTCGGCGTTGTACTGGTCGATATGCGGCAGCTTGTGCCGCAGCACCACCGCCTGGAGTTCGTCGAGGCGGCTGTTGTAGCCGATCTGCGGGTGGTGATAACGCGCGGTCTGGCCATGGTTGCGCAGCGACCGGATCTGCTCCGCGACGGCATCGTCGTGCGTCGTGACGAGGCCGCCATCACCGAAGCCACCGAGGTTCTTGCTCGGGAAGAAACTGAACGCACCGGCGGCACCGAGCGATCCCGTCTGCCGGCCATCGATGGTCGCGCCGAACGACTGCGCGCAGTCCTCGACGACGAGCAGCCCGCGATCGCAGGCCATGCGGTTGAGCGTGTCCATATCGGCGGGCTGGCCGAACAGATGCACGGGCATGATCGCCCGTGTGCGTTCCGTGATCGCGCGCTCGACCGCCACAGGGTCGAGGTTGAAGGTCTGCGGATCGACGTCGACGAACACGGGCGTGGCATCGACGTAGCGGATCGCCTCGGCGGTTGCGATGAAGGTGAACGGCGTGGTGATGACCTCGTCGCCCGGCCCGATCCCGAGGCCGGCGAGCGCCAGATGCAGGGCGTCGGTGCCGGACGCGCACCCCAGCGCATGGCGCACGCCGAGATACTCGGCCGCCTCGCGCTCGAAGGCCTGCACGTTGGGCCCGAGAATATACTGCGTCGCCGCCATGGCCTGCGCCATCGCGGGCTCAAGCTCGCCCCGAAGCGTCGCGTACTGCGCCTTCAGGTCGACCATCGGAATCGGAGAATCGCTCATCGGCTCACATCGTCCTGGGAGAAGTCCGCATTGTCCGGCATCGACCGGGGGCTGTCATCCGCGTGGGGCACCTGATGGGAGAAATTCGAACCACGAATGAACACGAATGGACACGAATGGTTCTGGGGAGTACGCGGGCTTCTGGAGCTTCGCTGAAGCTGAATACGCGTATCGGAGGCGAATTCATAACCAAAAAATGGACTAAAAATGAACGAAAAATGGCTTGGTTCGTGATTCGGTGTCTTTGACAGCGCCTGAACCGGAGCGACACCCGCAACTCTTGGTCTTATTGTGATGTGAACCGTAAGACCAATTTTTAGTCGATTTTTAGTCCATTTTTTGGTTATGCATTTCTCACAACCCGATCAGCGAAGCTCCAGAAGCCGTTCACTCTGCACAGCCCCATTCGTGTCCATTCGTGTCCATTCGTGGTTCATTCATCTTTCGAATAATCACTCCGGCGTGCCGTAGCCCCCACCGCCGGGCGTCTCGATGATGAAGACATCGCCGGCGTTCATCTCGGTGCTGTCGCGGCTTTCGAGGGTTTCGGTGGTGCCGTCGGTGCGCTCGACCGTGTTGCTGCCGCAGGCGCCCGGTTCGCCGCCCTTGAGGCCGTAGGGCGGTACGCGGCGGTGGCCGGAGAGGATCGAGGCCGTCATGGGCTCGAGGAAGCGCACGCGGCGGTAGGTGCCGTCGCCGCCGTTGTGGCGGCCGCGGCCGCCGGAGCCGGTGCGGATGTGGAAGTCCTCCAGGCGGACCGGGAAGCGCCATTCCAGGACCTCGGGATCCGTCAGGCGCGAGTTGGTCATGTGCGAATGCACGGCGCTGGCGCCGTCGAAATCCGGGCCGGCGCCGACGCCGCCGCAGAGGGTCTCGTAGTACTGGTGGTTGGCGTTGCCCCAGGTGAAGTTGTTCATCGTGCCCTGGGAGGCGGCGACCACCTCGAGCGCGCCGAACAGCGTGTCCACCACGCACTGCGAGGTCTCGACGTTGCCGGCCACGACGGCCGCCGGCGGGCGCGGATTGAGCATCGTGCCCTCGGGGATGACGATGTCCAGTGGCTTCAGGCAACCGCCGTTGAGCGGGATGGTGTCCGCGACCATGCAGCGGAAGACGTAGAGCACGGCCGCGCGGCCCACCGCCTCGGGGGCGTTGAAGTTGGTCGGGTGCTGGTCGCTGGTGCCGGTGAAATCGATTTGGGCGCTGCGGTTGGCGCGATCGACCGTGACCGCCACGCGGATCATCGAACCGTCGTCCATCTCGTAGGCGAACTCGCCGTCGTCGAGTGCATCGATGACCCGGCGCACCTGCTCCTCGGCGTTGTCCTGGACGTGCTGCATGTAGGCCTCGACCACTTCCAGACCGAACTGCTCGATCATGCGGCCGAGTTCCTGCACGCCTTTTTCGCAGGCCGCGATCTGGGCCTGCAGGTCGGCGATGTTGTTGTCGATGTTGCGCGCGGGATGCACGGCGCCCGAGAAGAGGGCACGTATGTCGTCTTCCAGCAGCTCGCCGTCGGCGACGATGCGCATGTTGTCGATGAGCACGCCCTCGTCTTCCAGCACCTTGCTGTCGGGCGGCATGGAGCCCGGGGTGATCCCGCCGACATCGGCGTGATGGCCCCGGCTCGCGGTGTAGAACAGGATCCGCTCGCCGGCCTCGTCGAACACCGGCTTGACCACGGTGATATCGGGCAGGTGGGTGCCACCGTTGTACGGGTCGTTGAGCATGTAGACGTCGCCGGGCTGCATGCGCCCGGCATTGGCGGCGTGGATGCGCTGCACGCTCGCGCCCATGGAGCCGAGATGGATCGGCATGTGCGGGGCGTTGGCGATCAGTTCGCCGTCGCCGTCGAACACGGCGCAGGAGAAGTCCAGCCGTTCCTTGATGTTGACCGAGTAGGCGGTCGTCTCGAGCACGGCGCCCATCTGCTCGGCGATCGACATGAACAGGTTGTTGAAGACCTCCAGCATGACCGGGTCGGCCGCCGTCGACACGCCCCCGGCGCCGGCGCGCGCCGCGACGCGTTCCAGTTCCAGGTCGCCACGTTCGGTGACGACCGCCCGCCAGCCGGGTTCGACGACCGTTGTGCCGTTCGGCTCGACCACCACGGCCGGCCCGTCCACCGGATCGCCGCCGCCCAGCGCTGCCCGCTCCAGGAACGGAGTGTCGTGATGATCGCCGCCCATGACCGTCTCGAAACGGCCATGCTCGCGCACATCGCCCCCGTCGAGCGTCGGCACTGGCACCGTATCCGGCGTGTCGCTGGTGCCGATGCCCTCGACCTGGGCGGTCTCGACGATCACGGTCTTGCCCGGAGAGACGAAGCCGTAGCGCTGGCCGTGCAGGGTCTCGAACTGCTCGCGCATGGTGACGGCGTCGGCAGCGTCGATCAGCAGTGCCGTGTCCGAGCCCGAATAGCGGATGTGCACGCGCCGACGTGTCGAGATGGCATCACTGCGCACGCCTTGGGACTCGAGGTCGGTAATGGCACGCGAGGTCAGCTCCTCGAGCAGCTGTTCAAGCGGGTCCTCGGCGGCCTGTTCCAATGGCTGTTCGAACGCGCGTTCATGAACGCAGCGCACATCGGCGAGGCCGATGCCGAAGGCCGACAGCACGCCGGCATACGGGTGCAGCAGCACCCGGTCGATGCCGAGCAGATCGGCGACCAGGCAGGCGTGCTGGCCACCGGCGCCGCCGAAGCAGCTCAGCGTGTAGCCCGAGACGTCATAGCCGCGCGCGACCGAGATCTCCTTGATCGCGTTGGCCATGTTCTCGACCGCAATGCGCAGGAACCCCTCGGCCACCGCTTCGGGTGTGCGCTCATCGCCGGTCGCCTGATGGATCTCGTCGGCGAGCGCCGCGAATTTCTCGCGGACGATGTCGGTGTCCAGCGTCTCGTCGGCATCGGGTCCGAATACGCGCGGGAACAGTTCGGGCCGCAGCCGGCCGAGCATGACGTTGCAGTCGGTGACCGTAAGCGGTCCGCCCTTGCGGTAACAGGCCGGTCCCGGATCGGCGCCCGCGGAGTCAGGGCCAACGCGGTAGCGGGTGCCGTCGAAGTGCAGGATCGAGCCACCGCCGGCGGCGACGGTATGGATGCGCATCATGGGCGCGCGCAGGCGGCAGCCGGCCACCGTGCTCTCGAAGGTGCGCTCGTATTCGCCGGCGTAATGGCTGACGTCGGTCGAGGTGCCGCCCATGTCGAAGCCGATCAGGCGGTCGTGGCCCGCGGCGATGCCGGTGCGCACCATGCCGACCACGCCGCCGGCGGGGCCGGACAGGATCGCGTCTTTGCCGCGGAAGGCATGGGCCTCCGCCAGGCCGCCGTTGCTCTGCATAAACATCAGGCGCGTGTCCCCGAGATCCGCGGCCACGCGGTCGACATAGCGGCGCAGTACGGGGGAGAGGTAGGCGTCCACGACGGTCGTGTCGCCGCGCGCGACCAGCTTCATGGTCGGGCTGACCTCATGACTGGCCGACACCTGCGTGAAGCCGAGTTCGCGGGCGATCGCGGCGACCCGGTGTTCGTGACCGGTGTAGGTGTAGCCGTGCAGGAAGGCGACCGCGACGCTGTCATACCCCTCGGCGCGCAGCGCCTCCAGCACCTCGCGCGCCCCCGCCTCGTCGAGCGGGCGCAGTATCTCGCCGTCGGCCGCGAGGCGCTCGTCGACCTCGACGGCCCTGGTGTAGAGCATCTGCGGCAGCTGGACGTTCAGGGCGAAGATGTCCGGCCGCGCCTGATAGCCGATGCGCAGGGCATCGCGGAACCCGCGCGTGGTCACTAGCGCGGTGGGTTCGCCTTTGTGTTCGAGCAGGGCGTTGGTGGCGACGGTCGTGCCCATCTTGACCCGGCCGATGCGCTCGGCTGGCATCGGGTCGGTCGGCGCGACGCCAAGCAGGTGGCGGATGCCGGCGAGGGCGGCATCGTCGTACTGCTCGGGGTTGTCCGACAGCAGCTTGTGACTGACGAGTTCGCCGTCCGGACGCCGCGCGACGATGTCGGTGAATGTCCCGCCACGATCCACCCAGAAGTCCCAGGTTCCGGAATCCTGCGCGCCCGCATCGCTCATGCCGTGCTTCCCCCATCCACGCCGAAGAGTCTGCTGATATCGATGGCCGTCGCCAGAGCGCGGCGGCCGTCCTCGCCGGAGACCAGCGGCGGCCGGCCGGTCGCGATGCAATCGAGGAACGACTCGATCTCGTCGCGGATCGCGTCGGCGCTCTCGAACGACTGGTCTTCCGTGATCAGTTCCGGGATGCCCGGGTACATCTCCTGTTCGCCCTTGCGGTGCACCGTGAGGCGGCGCTGGCCGAAGTCGACGGCGAGGTAGCAGTCGTGCTGGAAGAAGCGCATGCGGCGCTCCTTCTTCGCCGACACCCGGCTCGCGGTCACGTTGGCGACACAGCCGTTCTCGAACACCACGCGCGCGTTGGCGATGTCGGTGGCATCGGTCAGCACCGGCGTGCCGCTGGCGTCCATGCGGGCGACGGGGCTGCGCACGATGTCCAGGATGATGTCGATGTCATGGATCATCAGGTCGAGCACCACGTCGACGTCCGTGCCGCGGGGATTGAACGGTGCCAGCCGGTGGGACTCGATGAAGCGGGGCTCCTCGAGGATGCCGTCCGCCGCGCGCAGGGCCGGATTGAAGCGCTCCAGATGGCCCACCTGCAGCACCCGACCGCCGTCGCGCGCCAGGTCGACCAGTTCGTCGGCCTCCGCCACCGTCACGGTGATCGGTTTCTCGACCAGCACGTGGGCGCCGGCCGCCAGGAAATCGCGCGCGATTTCGTAGTGCAGGGAAGTGGGCGCGGCGATGCTGACCGCGTCGACCTGGCCCAGCAGTTCGCGGTACTCGGTCAGCGCCCGCGCACCGGCCGGTTCGGCGCTGCGTTGGGCGGCCTCGATATCGCGATCGACCACGGCGACCAGTTCACAGGCATCGAGGGCGGCGTATTTCTGCGCATGGAACCGGCCGAGATAGCCGGCGCCGATCACGGCGGTGGACAGCTTCATGAGGCAGCCTTTGTGGCGTCGACCCGATCGATCCCGTGCGAAATTCCCAGGGTTCGACCGGGGTTGGACATGGTATCCTGGGGCCTGATCACCGATCGCGGCGAAGGCACCCGGGCGGGCATAATACGATATGGCGATACCCGCGGACACCGACCACGTAGCCGGCGTCGACGAGGCCGGGCGCGGACCGCTCGCCGGCCCGGTCGTCGCGGCCGCCGTCCTGCTGGATCCGGAGCGCCCGATCGAGGGCCTGACGGACTCGAAGAAGCTCTCCGCGAAACGCCGCGAGGACTTCGACGAGCGCATCCGCGCCGACGCGCTGGCGTTCGCGATCGCCCGGGTCGAGCCGGAGGAGATCGACCGGATCAATATCCTGCAGGCGAGTCTCGCGGCGATGGTGCGCGCGGTGGCGGCGCTGCCGGTGGCGGCGCGCGCGGTCCGGGTCGATGGCAACCGGGCGCCGGATTTCGGTGTCCCGGCCGAGGCGCTGGTCGGCGGCGATTCCCTCGATCCCGCGATCTCGGCGGCCTCGATCCTCGCGAAGGTCGACCGCGACCGGTTACTGGTCGCGCTGGAGGACGAATACCCGGGCTACGGCTTCGCCGCCCACAAGGGTTATGGAACACGCGTTCACCTGGAAGCGCTCACGCGCCTGGGCCCATGCCCGGCCCACCGCCGCAGCTTCGCCCCGGTCCGCGCCGCGGCCGATCAGGGGCGTTTGGCTTTGGATGGCTATGGGGTGGAATCCTGAGAAAGGCGGTTTCACGCAGAGCCGCAGAGTGCGCGGAGAGAAGTCAAAATCGGTTTCTCGCCAAGACGCCAAGCGCGCCAAGGAAAGGCAAGGCAAGGAAAGGCAAGGCAAGGAAAGGCAAGGCAAGGCAAGGAAAGGCAAGGCAAGGAAAGGCAAGGCAAGGAAAGGCAAGGCAAGGCAAGGA
>NZ_LVEG02000005.1:300000-451291 GCF_001614315.2 Halofilum ochraceum | reverse complement strand
GAAAGGCAAGGCAAGGCAAGGAAAGGCAAGGAAAGGCAAGGCAAGGCAAGGAAAGGCAAGGAAAGGCAAGGAAAGGCAAGGCAAGGCAAGGCAAGGCAAGGCAAGGCAAGGCAAGGCAAGGAAGGGCAAGGGCTGAGGCTAGGCACGGTGAACCAATCGGGGGAATGGAACTGCGCTTCGGTTACCGCACGTCGCCGGAACATAGGGTAGGTCGGACTTCCAGTCCGACACGTCGGCGGTTCAGGTGCCACTGTGCCAGGATCCGACGCAGTGCGTGTCGGGTTGGAAGTCCGACCTGTAGCATAAATGACTGCATATGAATATGCGGAGAATCAGTGCGTTATATCGTAGTTTTAATGTTTCTTGGCAAACTTGGCGTCTTGGCGAGAACCCGCTTTTGACCTTTCTCCGCGCACTCTGCGGCTCCGCGTGAACCCGGTTTTGACTTTTTCTCAAAACCCTTCAAAAACCCGCAGGAACCAATGACCGCACCGACAACGGAACACAGCACCAGGGACCCGCAACACCACCCATGAAACCGAGCTTCGTCCATCTGCGCCTGCATACCGACTACTCGCTGGTCGACGGGACCGTGCGCATCCCCGAACTGATGAAGACGCTCAAGGCGCGCGGTATGCCCGCGGTCGCGCTGACGGACCAGAGCAACCTGTTCGCCATGGTCAAGTTCTACAGCGCCGCCATCGCCGCCGGCGTGAAGCCGATCATCGGCTGCGACGTGCTGCTGCGCGGCGAGGCCCGTGGTGAGCCGGCGACGCCGCTGACGCTGCTGGTCCAGAACGATGTCGGCTACGGCAATCTCATCCGGCTGGTGTCGCGGTCCTATCTGGAAGGGCAGAACGACGGCGAGCCCACGATCGAGCGGGAGTGGCTCGACGGCGCCACCGACGGTCTGATCGCGCTCTCCGGCGGGCGCACCGGCGAGGTCGCGCGCAACTGGTTGGCCGGACGGCGCGAGCGCACGCTCGAGTCGCTCGCCGACTGGATGGCGCGCTTCCCCGGGCGCTTCTACCTGGAGATCCACCGCACCGGTCGCGAGCACGAAGAGGCGTGGATCGACGGGGCGCTGGAACTCGCGAGCACCATGGAATGCCCGGTCGTTGCGACCAACGACGTGCGCTACCTGTCGGCGGAGGATTTCGATGCCCACGAGGCGCGCGTGTGCATCCATGACAGCCGCGTGCTGGCGGATCCGCGCCGCCCCAAGCGCTACTCCGACCAGCAGTACCTGCGCACCGAAGAGGAGATGGTCGAGCTATTCAGCGATATCCCCGAGGCGCTGGAGAACTCGGTCGAGATCGCGCGCCGCTGCAATCTGCGCATCACGCTCGGTGAGTCCTATCTGCCCGATTTCCCGGTCCCGGCGGAGCACACGGTCGACACGTATCTGAGCGAGGTGGCGTATCAGGGGCTCGACGAGCGCCTGCACCAGCTCTATGGCGCGGCGAAGGCCGCGGACGAGGACTTCCGCAAGCCCTATGTCGAACGCCTGGAGCGTGAGCTCGGCGTCATCAACTCGATGGGCTTTCCCGGCTACTTCCTCATCGTCGCCGATTTCATCATCTGGGCGAAGAACAACGGTGTCCCGGTGGGGCCGGGGCGCGGATCGGGCGCCGGCTCGCTGGTGGCCTATGCGATGGGAATTACCGACCTCGATCCGCTACGTTACGACTTGTTGTTCGAGCGATTCCTGAACCCTGAGCGTGTGTCGCTGCCCGACTTCGACGTCGACTTCTGCATGGATGGCCGCGATCGCGTGATCGATTACGTCGCCGAGAAGTACGGCAGCGACAAGGTCTCGCAGATCATCACCTACGGCTCCATGGCGGCGCGCGCGGTGATCCGCGACGTCGGCCGCGTGCTCGGCCATCCCTACGGCATGGTCGACCGGATCGCCAAGCTGGTGCCGTTCGAGGTCGGCATGACGCTCGAGCGGGCCCTCAAGGAGTCGGAGGACCTCAAACAGGTCTACGACGACGAGGAAGACGTCCGCGCGCTGATCGATCTCGGGATGAAGCTCGAGGGCCTGGCGCGCAATGCCGGCAAGCACGCCGGCGGCGTTGTCATCGCGCCCTCGGCGCTGACGGACTTCGCGCCCCTGTACTGCGAGCCGGGCGGGCAGGGCTTGGTCACGCAGTTCGACAAGGACGACGTCGAGAAAATCGGCCTGGTGAAGTTCGACTTCCTCGGCCTGCGCACGCTCACGATCATCGATCGCGCGGTCAACGCCATCAACGAGCGGCTGCGCGGCGAGGGCCGCGAGCCCATCAGCATGGATCAGCTCGAGACGGGCGATCCCGATGCCTTCAAGCTCCTGAAGGCCTGCCAGACCACGGCGGTCTTCCAGCTCGAATCGCGCGGCATGAAGGAGCTGATCAAGCGCCTGCAGCCGGACAACTTCGAGGAGATCGTCGCGCTGGTGGCGCTGTTCCGCCCCGGCCCGCTGCAGTCGGGCATGGTCGACGACTTCATCGCGCGCAAGCACGGCCACGCCGAGGTCCAGTTCCCGCACCCCTGGCTCGAGGCCATCCTCAAGCCCACCTACGGCGTCATCCTGTATCAGGAGCAGGTGATGCAGATCGCGCAGGTGCTGGCGGGCTACTCGCTCGGCGCCGCCGACCTGCTGCGCCGCGCCATGGGCAAGAAAAAGCCCGAGGAGATGGCCAAGCAGCGCACCGGCTTCATCGAGGGCTCTGTCGCCAACGGCGTCGAATCGGCCACCGCCGAGTACATCTTCGACCTGATCGAGAAATTCGCGGGCTACGGCTTCAACAAGTCTCACTCCGCCGCGTATGCGTTGCTGTCGTATCAGACCGCATGGCTCAAGGCGCATTACCCGGCCGAGTTCATGGCGGCCGTGCTGTCGGCGGACATGGACAACACCGACAAGGTCGTCACGCTCATCGACGAGTGCGCCTCGATCGGGCTGGACGTAATCCCGCCGGACATCAACAACTCGGCCTTCAGCTTCACGGCGGTCGACGCCGGCCGGGTGCGCTTCGGGCTCGGCGCCATCAAGGGCGTGGGCGAATCGGCGCTGGAGGCCATCCTGCGCGAGCGGGATCGTGGCGGGGCCTTCCGCGACCTCGACGACCTGTGCGTGCGCGTCGATGCCGGCAAGGTAAACCGGCGCGTGCTCGAAGCGCTCAACCGGGCGGGCACGCTGGGCGGCCTCGGCCCCAACCGCGCGACCATCGAAAAGCGCCTGCCGCATGCCGTGCGCGCCGCCGAGCAGCACCGCCTCAACGCTGCGACCGGGCAGAACGACATGTTCGGCGGTGGCGACGACAAACCGGCCGCCGGCAGCACGGATATCCCGCCAGAGCCGGACTGGGACGACGAGACCCGGCTCACGGCCGAGAAGGAGACGCTCGGCCTGTATCTGTCCGGTCACCCCATCGACCGCTACAGCGACGAACTGGCCCGGTTCACGAACGGCCGCCTGGCCGACCAGTGCGGCAAGCTCGAGAGCCTCGGGCGGCGCCGCAGCGAGGACCGCAACGAGGTCTTCGCCGGCCTGGTGAACGCCTTCCGCACCAAGAACACCTCCAGCGGCAAGATGGGCTTCGCCACGATCGACGACAAGAGCACCCGAGTCGAGGTCAAGATCGGCCCGGAACTGCTGCAGCGGCGGCACAATTCCATCGTGCGCGACCGCGTGCTGGTGGTGGAGGGCCAACTGGCCTACGACGATTTCAACGGCGGGTACCAGATCAACGCGCGTGAGATCTACAGCATCGACGACGCCCGCGAACGCTTCGCCCGCCGCCTGCGCCTGCACGTCAACGGCAGCGCCGCCGGCAACGGCTTCATCGACCACCTGCGCGACACCCTGCGCCCCTTCCGCGAAGGCCACACGCCCATCGCCGTCGAATACCAGGGCCCCAGTGCCAGCGCCCGCCTCAACCTCGGCGAGGACTGGCAGATCCACCCGACCGACGAACTCCTGCACCGGCTGCGGCAGCTTACGGACGAGGGCTCGGTCGAGATCGAGTATCAGCGGTAGAGAGAAGGCGGCAGGGCCAAGGGCCAAGGGTACGGCTCGCTCCGTAGGCGCGTCTTCGAATGGCGCGGTTGAGCGCCGTTCGAATGCGCGCAGCGCGCCGGGGCGACACGGTACGGTGCACACGGTATCCGCCGCCGCGCCAACACCGCGCGCGTTCGCCTTCGGCGAAAACGCGCCTACGGCAGATAATCTTCTCAGCCCTCAGCCCTCAGCCCTCAGCCCTCAGCCCTTGGCCCTGCCGCCTGCCGCCTGCGCTCTTCATCCCCGACGTGCATAACACCGCAACCTGCCTGTATCATCCGTTTCACTGTCAGGAACATGCAGGGATCAGCCGCTAACCCATGAATCCGAATTTTCTGGAATTCGAGCAACCGATCGCCGAGCTCGAGGCGAAGATCGACGAGTTGCGCCATCTGGGCTCCGACGCCAACCCCGAGATCAATATCGGCGAGGAGATCCAGCGGCTGCAGCAGAAGAGCGAATCCCTGACCCGCAGCATCTTCGCCAAACTGCGCCCGCAGCAGATCGCGCAGCTCGCGCGCCACCCCCTGCGCCCGTACTCGCTGGACTACCTCGGGCGCGTGTTCGAGGAATTTACCGAGCTGCATGGCGACCGGTCTTATGCGGACGACCCGGCGATCGTCGGCGGTCCGGCTCGGCTCGATGGCCGCGCGGTGATGGTGATCGGCCACCAGAAAGGGCGCGACACCAAGGAGAAGCTGCGGCGGAACTTCGGCATGGCGCGCCCGGAGGGCTACCGCAAGGCCCTGCGGCTGATGCGCATGGCCGAGAAATTCAACATGCCGATCCTCACTTTCATCGACACGCCCGGTGCGTACCCCGGTGTCGGTGCCGAGGAGCGTGGCCAGAGCGAGGCAATCGCACGCAACCTCTTCGCCATGTCGGACCTGCGCGTGCCGATCATCGCCACCGTGGTCGGCGAGGGCGGCTCCGGCGGCGCGCTGGGGATCGGCGTCGGCGACCGGCTGATGATGCTCGAATATTCGACCTACTCGGTCATCTCGCCCGAGGGCTGCGCGTCGATTCTGTGGAAGTCCTCCGAGAAATCGGCCGAGGCCGCCGAGGCCATGGGCATCACCGCCCCGCGGCTGCAGGAACTCGGCCTGATCGACGAGATCATCGGTGAGCCGCTCGGCGGCGCCCATCGCGACTACGACGACGCGGCCAAGCGGTTGCGCGATGCCCTCATCCAGGCCGTCGCGGCCTACGACGGCGGCGACACCGACGAGCTGATCGAGCAGCGGTACCAGCGACTGACGTCCTACGGCCGGTACCGCGATACCGGCTGAGCGGGGCGAGCCGCGTCCCGTGTCGTGGCGGCGCGTCACGCGTCGAGCCGTTTGGGCGGATCGTCACCGGTGCATATCGCGGCTGGTGTCGCCACACGGACCGGACATGGAGGCGCCCGGAGCGCCTCGATCCCTGAGTGGCGGAGCAGATGCGCCCGGTTCACCGGCTACCGCCGCCGGGCTTTCTGAGAGCCCGCATAGACCCCGTTGCAAAGCCCGCCATGACTCAGCGCGCGACCGATCCCCCGGACCCCGCCGAACGGCTCAATGCCGTGCTCACCGAGCACGCACCGCAGCGCACCGGTGTCGCGGTCGCGTTCAGTGGTGGTCCCGATTCCACGCTCCTGCTGCACCTGGCGGCGGAAAACCTGCCCCGGCGCCGGGTACGCGCGCTGCATATCCATCACGGCTGGCACGCCGATGCGGATGCCTGGGCGGACCACTGCCAGCAGGTCGCACGCGGTCTGGGTCTCCGCTGCGACAGCGTTCGCGTCGATGCGGGGGCCACGCGCGGGGAAGGGCCCGAGGCCGCGGCCCGCGAGGCCCGCTACACCGCGCTCGGCGAGCGACTGCGCCCGGGTGAGGTGCTGTTGACCGCCCACCACCGTGACGACCAGGCCGAGACCCTGTTGCTCGCGCTGCTGCGCGGGGGCGGGGTGCACGGCTGGGCCGGGATGCCGGTACGGCGGACGCTCGGCCCCGGGCTGCACCTGCGCCCCTGGCTTGATATCCCGCGCGACTGCCTGCAGGCGGAATTGCAGCGCCGCGATATCGAGGCGCTCGATGACCCGGCGAACGCGGATACCGACTACGATCGGGTCTGGCTGCGCGAACGCGTACTGCCGGTACTGCGCGAGCGCCACGGCGAGATCGACGCCACGCTCGCCCGGGCCGCGGTCCAGGCGGGCGAGGCGGCGGCCGGCGTCGACAGCCTCGCCGCGCATGATTTCGTCACCTGCCGCGGTACGCACACCTCGACGCTGGACTGCGCCGCGCTGGCGACCCTGCCGGATTTCCGCCAGCGCGCGCTGCTGCGCTGGTGGGTCCACCGCGAGGGCCTGCCGCGCCCTGGCGCCGCACGGCTGGAATCGCTGCGGCGGCAACTCGTCGGCGCCGCCGCCGACCGCAATCCGCATGTCGCGTGGCCCGGCGGCGAGGTACGCCGCTGGCGGGGCGACGCATGGGCGCTGGCCCCGGCGCCCACGCTGGATCCCGATGCGGTCTATGACTGGACCGATCGCCGACAGCCCCTAGAACTGCCGCATCGCCGCATCCCGTCGGAGGCGCTGGAAGCGCTGACCTGTCCCATCGACGCCAGCAGCCACGTCCAGATCCGCTTCCGCCAGGGCGGCGAACGCCTCCCGCGCCGGGACGGCGAGGGCAGCATCGCCCTCAAACGCTGGCTCGCGGACAACGGCGTCCCGCCGTGGGAGCGCGACCGCATCCCGCTCGTCTACGTCGACGGGCACCTCATCGGCGCCATCGGCGTCCCGCGGCCTTGAGCGCTCGGTCTGGAAGCCGGCTGTTGCCTTCGGCAAGAGCCGGCCTACGCGCGGGGACAGCCCGGATCGTGTGGTCGCTTCAACGCCGCCACCGCGCTGAGACACCACCTGCAGGAGCGAGCTTGCTCGCGATCGTCCTCGCACGCACTCCCGGTGAGCAGGCGTTCAATCGGAGCCACACCGCCGACGGGCTGTTGTTGGATGATCCTTGGTGCGCTGGCAATCGCGAGCAAGCTCGCTCCTACAGGCAATTGCGGGCCGGTGTCCGAGGCTGGCCCCGGTACCGACCGGTCGTTGACGGTGGCGCCCGCCTTGTCAAAACCCGCTCGGCAGGCTCGTTCCGCCGACCCCGCAATTGTGCCGTTTCGGGGGGTCTGCTAACCTCCGCCGTTTGCACGCGGACCCCTTTCCCACAGCCGAGTTGCGCGCACTCAAATGGCCCGTTTCGTATTCGTAACCGGTGGTGTCGTTTCCTCTCTCGGGAAAGGCATTGCTGCAGCATCCCTGAGCACACTGCTCGAAGCGCGCGGCCTGCGCGTGGCGATGCTCAAGCTGGATCCCTACATCAACGTCGACCCGGGCACCATGAGCCCGTACCAGCACGGCGAGGTGTTCGTCACCGACGACGGCGCCGAGACCGACCTCGATCTGGGCCACTACGAGCGCTTCACGCGCGTCCGCACCAGCCAGCGCAGCAACTTCACCACCGGCCGCGTCTACCAGAACGTGATCTCCAAGGAGCGCCGCGGCGAATACCTGGGTGCGACCGTGCAGGTCATCCCGCACATCACCGACGAGATCAAGCGCCTCGTGCGCGAGGGCGCCGGTGATGCCGATATCGCCATGGTCGAGATCGGCGGCACGGTCGGCGACATCGAATCGCTGCCGTTCATGGAAGCGATCCGCCAGATGGGCGTGGAAGAGGGTCGCGAGAACGCGATGTTCATCCACCTGACGCTGGTGCCCTACATCGCCAGCTCCGGCGAGGTGAAGACCAAGCCGACGCAGCACTCGGTGAAGGAACTGCGCTCCATCGGTATCCAGCCGGACATGCTGCTCTGCCGCGCGGCCGAGCCGCTGCCCGAGGAAGAGCGGCGCAAGATCGCGCTGTTCACCAATGTCCCGGAGCGTGCGGTCGCCTCGGCGATCGACGTCGATCAGATCTACCGCATCCCGCAGATTTACCAGCGCCAGGGCCTCGACGACATCATGCTCGAGCGCCTCGGCATGCTGGACGCGCTGCCGCCGGCCGATCTGGCCGAATGGGAGGCCGTGCTCGACGGGCTGGATCACCCCGAACACGAAGTCACGGTCGGGATGATCGGCAAGTACATCGATCTGGCCGACTCGTACAAATCGCTGAACGAGGCGCTGATCCACGCCGGTATCAAGACGCGCAGCAAGGTCCGCATCCGCTACATCGATTCCGAACAGCTCGAGCTCGAGGGCACCGCGCTGCTCGACGGGCTCGATGCCATACTGATCCCGGGCGGCTTCGGCGTCCGCGGGGTCGAGGGCAAGATCGCCGCCGTGCGTTATGCGCGCGAGAACCGCGTACCGTTCCTCGGCATCTGCCTGGGCATGCAGGTCGCGGTGGTCGAGTACGCGCGCAACGTCGCCGGCCTCGCGCATGCCAACTCGACCGAGTTCGACCCGCAGACACCGCATCCGGTCATCGCCCTCATCACGGAGTGGCAGACCGTTTCCGGCGAGATCGAGCAGCGTTCGCGGGACTCCGACCTCGGCGGCACCATGCGCCTCGGCGCGCAGCAGGCGCAGCTGGCGCCCGGCTCACGCATCAACCGGATCTACGGTGCCGATGCGGTCATGGAGCGCCATCGTCACCGCTACGAGTTCAACAACAACTATTGCGACACGCTGCGCGAGTCGGGGCTGCAGTTCTCGGGCACCTCGATCGACAACGCGCTGGTGGAGGTCACGGAGCTGCCCGAACACCCGTGGTTCATCGGCTGCCAGTTCCACCCGGAATTCACATCCAACCCGCGTGACGGCCATCCGTTGTTCACGGATTTCGTGGCCGCCGCACTGGCGCACGCCGGTCACCGTTGATGAACCTCTGCGGTTTCGAAGTCGGCCCGGATCGCCCGCTCTTCCTGATCGCCGGCCCCTGTGCGCTGGAGAGCGAGTCGCTGGCGCTGGAGATCGCCGAGGCGCTCAAGGGCATCTCCGAACGCATCGGTGTCCCGGTCATCTTCAAGGCCTCGTACGACAAGGCCAATCGCTCGTCCGTATCCGGTTATCGCGGCCCCGGCCTGGAGTCCGGCCTGGCGTCGCTCGAACGGGTGCGCAGCGAGACCGGGCTGCCGGTACTTACCGACGTGCACGAATACACCCCGGTCGATGAGGTCGCTGCCGTCGTCGATGTGCTGCAGACACCGGCGTTCCTCTGCCGCCAGACCGACTACATCCAGCGCGTGGCCGCCGCGGGTCGCCCGGTGAATATCAAGAAGGGGCAGTTCCTGGCGCCCTGGGATATGGTGAATGTTGTTGACAAGGCCCGCGCCGCCGGCGGCACGGGCATCATGGTCTGCGACCGCGGAGTCTCGTTCGGCTACAACAATCTGGTCTCGGACATGCGCGGTCTCGCCGTGATGCGCAATACCGGCTGCCCGGTCGTGTTCGACGCGACGCATTCCGTGCAGTTGCCGGGCGGGCAGGGCAGTTCGTCGGGCGGCCAGCGCGAGTTCGTGCCGGTGCTGGCCCGCGCCGCCGTCGCCGCCGGCATCTCCGGGCTCTTCATGGAAACGCACCCGCGCCCCGAGCAGGCGCTCTCGGACGGCCCCAATGCGTGGCCGCTGGATCGACTGGAACGGCTGCTCAAGACCCTGGTCGAACTCGACCGGGTGGTGAAAGCGCAACCGTACGCGGAGAATGACTGGCTCGGGCGGTAACGACCCGACGCCGAAGATCGGCGTCCCTGCAGGAGCGAGCTTGCTCGCGATTGCGGTCAATCGGGACCAGGAGCGATGCGGGTTGCGGCCGCGGTTCCTCTGGCCTCGCGAGACACAATGACCGCTCACCCGCAAAACGGGCACAATCGCGAGCAAGCTCGCTCCTACAGTGTGAATGCCGCGACTGCGGGGCGCTGCAGCCATAGTCCGTGAAACGGGCACCTACATGAACACCACGACGCGACGAACCGAACGGAGAGCATCGAGATGAGCGAGATCGTCGATATCCGTGCCCGCGAGATCCTGGACTCGCGCGGCAACCCCACCATCGAGGCGGATGTCTTTCTCGCGTCGGGCAGCTACGGTCGGGCCGCGGTGCCCTCGGGGGCATCGACCGGTGTGCGCGAGGCCATCGAGCTGCGTGATGGTGACAAGAGCCGCTACCTCGGCAAGGGCGTGCGCAACGCGGTCGCCAACGTCCACCGCGAGATCCGTCCGGCGATGAACGGTTTTGAGGGCGGCGACCAGGCGGCGCTCGATCGCGCGCTGATCGATCTCGACGGGACCGATAACAAGGGCCGGCTGGGCGCCAATGCGCTGCTGGCGGTCTCGCTGGCCACCGCGCGGGCCGCGGCCGCCGAGGCCGGCGTGCCGGTGTACGAACACCTCGGCGGCGACCGGGCGCGCACGCTGCCGGTGCCGCTGATGAATATCCTCAACGGCGGCGCGCACGCCGACAACAGCGTCGACCTGCAGGAGTTCATGATCGTGCCGGCCGGCGCCGAGACCTTCTCCGAGGCCCTGCGCTGCGGCACCGAGATCTTCCACGCGCTCAAGAAGGTGCTGGGCCAGCGCGGTTTCGCGACCGGCGTCGGCGACGAGGGTGGCTTCGCCCCGGACCTGCCCTCGAACGAGGCCGCCATCGAGACCATCCTCGAGGCGGTGAACGCGGCCGGCTATCGCCCGGGCCGCGACGTCTGGCTCGCGCTCGACGTCGCCAGCTCCGAGTTCCACCAAGACGGCACCTACAACCTCGAGTCCGAGGGCCGCAGCTTCGACGCCGACGGCTTCATCGAATACCTCTCGGCCTGGGTCGACCAGTACCCGATCCTTTCCATCGAGGACGGTATGGCCGAGGGCGACTGGGACGGCTGGATCGAACTCACCCGCCGCCTCGGCGACAAGGTGCAGCTGGTCGGCGACGACCTGTTCGTCACCAACCCGTCGATCCTGCAGGAGGGCATCGACCGCGCGGCCGCGAACGCGATCCTGATCAAGGTCAACCAGATCGGCACGCTCACCGAGACGCTGGAGGCGATGCGCATGGCCGATGCAGCGGGTTACCGGAACGTCGTGTCGCATCGCTCGGGCGAGACCGAGGACACGTTCATCGCGCAGCTCGCGGTCGCGACCGGCGCCGGCCAGATCAAGACGGGGTCCGCTTCCCGGTCCGATCGCGTGGCCAAGTACAATGAACTCCTTCGCATCGAGGAACGGCTGGGCGATCGCGGCCGCTACGGTGGCCGGGGCGTGTTCGGTCCGCTCGCCTGATCGGACCGGCGGCCGGGAGCGGCCGCGGGAGGCGTATTGAAAGTCCTGATCGCCGTGCTCGTCGCGCTGCTGCTCACGCTGCAGTATCGCCTGTGGTTCGCTGATGGCGGTCTGGCCGAGGTCCACCGCCTGCAAAAGGAAATCGCGAAGCAGGAAGAGCACAACGCCCGCTTGCGCGAACGCAACCAGGCGCTGGCCGCCGAGGTGCGTGACCTCAAAAAGGGCATGGAGGCGGTCGAGGCACGGGCGCGATCGGAGCTCGGGATGGTGGGTGAGGGCGAGACCTTTTTCCGCGTGATTGAGAAGACGGACAACGACGTGGAACCGCTGCCGGATGCCGGCTCGGACGGATCGCCGGACTCGGCCCCGAAGAAAGACAGCCCCGCGCTGGACACCGACCGCCCGTGAGCCCGGTGGCGTTCAGTGTGGTCGTCCCCGCCGCCGGCGCCGGCGCGCGCATGGGTGGCCCGACCCCCAAGACCTATCTCCCCCTGGCCGGCCGCACCGTGATCGAGTGGGGGCTGGCGCCGCTGCTGGCGCACCCGGGCCTGCGACGACTCGTGGTCGCCCTGGCACGCGACGACGACCGCTTCGCCGAACTGCCACCGGCTAGCGACGCACGCGTACAGACCGTCATCGGTGGCGCCAGCCGGGCGGCCTCGGTGGCCGCGGGGCTGGACGCGCTCGCCGCCGATAGCGACGGGCCGGTGCTCGTGCACGACGGCGCGCGGCCATGTCTCTCGGGCGAAGAGATCGAGCGGCTGCTCGCGTGGGCATCGGATCCGGCCGGTGCGCTCCTCGCCATCCCGGTCCGCGACACGCTCAAGCGCGCCGATGCCGACGGGCGGGTCGCGGCCACCGAGGATCGCACCGGGCTGTGGCAGGCGTTGACGCCACAGCTCTTCCACGGTGGTACGCTTCGTGACGCACTCGGCGATGCCACGGATCCGGCCATCACCGACGAGGCCTCGGCCATGGAGCGCGCCGGCTTTGCCCCGCGCCTGGTCGAGGGCGACCCGGCCAATATCAAGATCACGCGCCCGCACGACCTCCCACTGGCGGAGGCCGTGCTGGCGATGCGCGGCGGACAATGAACATGCGAATCGGACACGGATACGACGTACACGCGACCACGGACGGCGATCACGTGATGCTTGGCGGCGTGCGGATCGATGCGCCGTTTGGCCTGCGCGCCCACTCGGACGGTGACGTCGCGCTGCACGCCCTCTGCGACGCCCTGCTCGGCGCCGCCGCGCTGGGCGATATCGGCCGCCACTTCCCGGACACCGAACCGGCCTGGGCCGGCGCCTCCGGCCAGAAACTGCTGCGGCGCACGGTGGCGCTCGTGCGCGATCGCGGCTGGGTCGCCGTCAACGCCGACCTCACCCTCATCGCCGAGCGCCCGCGCATCGGTCCGCACATCGACGCCATGCGCGAGGGCATCGCCGCCGAACTCGATCTGGACCGGCGCGCGGTCAACGTAAAGGCGACCACGCACGAGGGTATCGGCGGCATCGGCCGCGGCGAGGGTATCGCCGCGCATGCCGTCGTCCTGCTGGAGGCCCGCTGATGCCGCTCGGTCCCGTCATGCTCGATATCGAGGGCACGAGCCTCAGCGACGAGGATCGCGAACTGCTCCGGCACCCGAATGTCGGTGGCGTCATCCTCTTCAGCCGCAACTACGAGGACCGCGCCCAGATCGCGGCCCTGGTCGAGGAGATCCACGCCCTGCGCGAGCCTCACCTGCTGGTCGCGGTCGATCAGGAGGGCGGGCGCGTCCAGCGCTTCCGCGAGGGCTTCACGCGCCTGCCGCCGATGGGCCGTCTGGGCGAGCGCTTCGACGACGATCCGCACGCCACCGAGGCCGAGGCGCGGACCGTCGGCTGGTTGCTGGCGGCGGAACTGCTCTCCGTCGGCGTCGACCTGAGTTTCGCGCCGGTGCTGGATTTGCGCCGCGACATCAGCGCCGTGATCGGCGACCGCGGCTTCCACAACGACCCCGAGGTCGTCGCCCGGCTCGGGTCCGCGGTCATGCGCGGCATGGCGCAGGCCGGCATGGCGGCCATCGGCAAGCATTTCCCGGGGCACGGCAGCGTCGCGCCGGATTCGCACCACGAGTGCCCGGTCGACCCGCGCGATTGCGAGGATATCCTCCAGCTCGACGGCATCCCGTTCGAGCGGCTGGCCCACCAGGGGCTGCCCGGCATCATGCCCGCACACGTGACCTATCCGGCGGTGGACGACGTGCCGGCCGGCTTCTCCTCCATCTGGCTGAACGACATCCTGCGCGGGCGCTTCGGCTTCGGCGGCGCCGTCTTCAGTGACGACCTCGCCATGGCCGGCGCCGGGACCGTCGGCGGCAGTGTCGAGCGCGCGCGCCGGGCCCTGGCCGCGGGCTGCGACATGGTCCTGGTCTGCAACGACCGCGGGCAGGCCGCCGAAGTGGTCGAGTCGCTCCCGGTCGAGGACCGCCCGGTGTCGGTCGCACGCCTGATGCGCCTGCACGGCCATGCGGCCGCGGGCATCGACCGCGAACTCGAGTTCACGTCCGCGTGGAGCGAGGCCCGCGCGACCGTGGATGCCATCGGTCAGGCCGCTGGCGGCTGATCATGCGGAGCCGTTCATGAGCATGCCCGACTGGCTGATCGAGTTCACGGCATGGGCCGGCGGCCATCGCTGGATGGTCTGGGTCTTCCTGATCCTGTTCGCCACCGCGGCGCTCGATCTCGTCCAGCGCATCGTCCTGCGGAGCCTCGCCCGGCGCGCGCGTGGTACCAGCAACCTCTGGGACGACGCCGTGCTCTGGTCGCTCGTCGGTCCCGTCGGCCTGATCATCTGGGTGCTCGGCATCACCATCGCCGCCGAGGCGATCGGCCGCTATGCGGACACGGACGCCGCGCTGTTCGATTACGTCGGCGCCATCCGCAAATCCGGTGTGATCGTCGCCCTCGGCTGGTTCGCGCTGCGCCTGACCCGGGCCGTCGAGAGCCGCCTGATCGAGCGCGTGCGCGCGGTCTCGTTCGAACCCGATGAAGGCCCGGACCGCTCCACCGTCCAGGCGATCGGCAAACTGCTGCGGGCCACCGTCCTGATCGGCGTCGGCCTCGTCCTGCTGCAGACGCTCGGGTTCTCGATCTCCGGCGTGCTCGCCTTCGGCGGTATCGGTGGCATCGCCATCGGCTTTGCCGCGCGCGACATGCTGGCCAACTTCTTCGGCGGCATCATGCTCCATCTCGACCGGCCGATGGCCGTCGGCGAGTGGGTGCGCTCGCCGGACCGCGAGATCGAGGGCACGGTCGAACACATCAGCTGGCGCATCACGCGCCTGCGTACCTTCGACCAGCGGCCGCTGTACGTACCCAACTCGATCTTCTCGAACATCATCGTCGAGAACCCGTCCCGGATGACGCACCGGCGCATCTACGAGACCGTGGGCGTGCGCTACGACGACATCGCCGTCGTCTCGGCTATTGCCAATGACATCCGGGCGATGCTGGACGAGCACGAACAGATCGACAGCGACGCCACCCTGATCGTGAACTTCACGCAGTACAGCGAGTCGTCGCTCGACTTCATGATCTACTGCCTCACGCGCGAGACGCGCTGGGCGCCGTACCACGCCATCAAGGAAGAGGTGATGCTGCGCATCGGCGACATCATCCGCTCCCATGGCGCGGAGATCGCCTACCCGACATCCACCCTGCACGTGGCCACGATGCCGCAGCCGGGCGGCGAGCCCGCGAATGCCGACGACAAGGCCAACGCCGCATCGTGGCAGCGCGGCGCACAGCCCAGCCGCGGGCGCGGCCGCCACGGGCAGGCGGATCAAGAAGCCGAAGGCGAGGGGGGAGAATGAACACACCGGCGGACATGCCGACGATCGACCGGGCCGAACGCCTCTACACCCCGGCGGAAGTCGAACAGGCGGCGGACCGGCTCGCCACCGCGATCGACGGCTGGCTGGATGGCCGCGACTGCGTCGCCCTGTGCCTGCTGCAGGGCGCGATCGTCACCACCGGCATGCTGCTGCCGCGCGTGCATGCACCGCTGCAGCTCGACTCGATCCACGTCACGCGCTACCGCAACACCACCCGCGGCCACGACCTCGAGTGGTTCGCCTCACCGCGCACACCGCTCAAGGGCCGGCGGGTACTGATCATCGACGACATCCTCGACGAAGGCCACTCCCTCGCCGCCGTCGAAGCCTGGTGCAACGAACAGGGCGCCGCCGAAGTCCGCGCCGCCGTACTCGTCAACAAACACCACGACCGCAAAACCCCCGAAGCCCATGCCGACTTCATCGGCCTCGAGATTCCCGACCGCTACGTCTTCGGCTACGGCATGGACTACCACGGCTGGCACCGCAACGCCCCCGGCATCTACGCCCTGCCGGAATAGAATCTGACCCGCACCAACATCACGGATCCGACACCCACCAACACCGCCGCATCGACGCACGACGGGACCCGGATCGAACGTGCACCCAAACCACCGTAGGTCGGGTTTTAACCCGACATCAACAACACGTCATAATTCCACACCTTCACGCGCGCACGACGGGACGACAAAAAATGCTGGGCATCATCGGCGGCACCGGCCTCGACCAACTCGACCTCATCCAGGGCCGCATGGAACACGCCCCGACCACCCCCTGGGGCACCCCCTCGGCCGGCCTCGTTACCGGAACAATCGAAAACACCCGGGTCGCCTTCCTCCCACGCCACGGCCACGACCACTCCGTCGCCCCGCATGAGATCAACTACCGCGCCAACCTGCGCGCACTCGCGGACGCCGGCGTCGACCGCATCGTTGCCGTAGCCGCCGTAGGCGGCATCCCCGAACAACCCGGGCCGGGCGGCATCGTCATCCCCGACCAGCTCATCGACTACACTTGGGGGCGCCCGTCCACCTTCTTCGAAGGCGAGGGCGCCGAGGTCGAACACATCGACTTCACCTGGCCCTACAGCCAGTCCGTCCGCCAGTCCCTGCTCGAAGCCGCACAACAAGCCGACATTCCGGCGACCGACGGCGGCTGCTACGCCGCTACCCAGGGCCCGCGCCTGGAAACCGCCGCCGAAATCCAACGCCTCGAACGCGACGGCTGCACCATCGTAGGCATGACCGGAATGCCCGAAGCGGCCCTGGCCAGAGAACTCAACATTCCCTACGCCTGCCTCGCCGTAGTCGTAAACCCCGCCGGCGGCAAAACCGACAAAGAAATCAGCCTCGAAGAAATCCGCGGCCACCTGAAAACCGGCATGAACAAAGTCGCAAGAATCCTCCAGACCCTAACCACCTGAACCCCGTTCCACGCCCCTGTAGGAGCGAGCTCGCTCGCGAAAAACCACGCCCAACAACAGCAACCAAAAAAAACACCCACCCCCACAACAAAAAAGGCCGTAGGTCGGGCTTCCAGCCCGACAGATCAACGCCTCAAAAACAACAACCCACAAACCACGCCAACACAATTCCCCAAAATCAGACCTCCACTAGGCATCCCACCCCACCTGGACGCCCACCCCCACACCTGCCAGGATCACCCAGAACAACCAACCGGGCATGGCCGACCCGATCGACCACACCCGAACCCGGCAAAAAGGTATGGAAACCAACCGGCAGTCACACACCCAACGCCCACCGCCGCGTTCAAACGGATGCAGGCCGCATCCCCGCAAGCACACGACCGAGCGGACTCTTCACCCCACGCCCACCGCGCTCGATCACATGCGTGTAGATCTGCGTCGTACGCACATCCGCATGCCCCAGCTGCTCCTGCACCGTCCGGATATCGGCGCCACCCTCCAGCAGGTGCGTGGCAAACGAATGCCGCAGCGTATGACAACTCGCCGGCCGCTCGATCCCGGCGGCGCGCGCCGCGGCGCGAACCGCCTTCTGCATCGCCGTCTCTCCGACGTGATGCCGACGCGATGCCGACGCGATGCCGACGCCGCATACCCGAGCGCGGATCGAGACTGATCCGCTCGGCGGGAAAAACATACTGCCAACCCCAATCAAACGCGGCATTCGGATACTTCCGCGCCAGTGCATTCGGCGCCTGGTTCTGTGTCGCCGCGGCGACCTGTCCATCGATCGCCAGATGGGTGAGAAAGGCCGCGACCTCGGGTTCGCCCATATCCCGGGGATGGCGCTTCTCGTGATAGAGAATGAAGCGCCGGATTTAGTCCATGTAGGCGCGCTCGGTGCGGATGCTGTAGTGGCGCTCACGGATCGCCGCGCGCACTTCGTCAATGAAAGGAGACCGACTGGTCTTGCCGCTCATACTGCCCTCCCTTGCAGTGCTGTACAAATAAACAGTATATCGGCAGAATCGTGCGGTGCAAGCGGGATAGGCGGCGGGGCGCCGTCTATCATGCAGAGAGGGCAGAGTGCGGGGGCCGCGCAAGGCTTGGGCTGGCGGGTACGGCGATGCTTCGTGCAGGGAAGATCAATTCATGATCGACGGCGATATGCCGTGTTTAATCACGCCCAATCGCCGGCTAGTACCTGTTAGGGCTAGGTAGGTGATATGAATTTCCTTCGAAAATTGCTGGCGAGAGGGCAACGCAAAGAACCTGCATCCGCCGCAAGCGAGATTGTAGAACAGTTCAATGCAGAGCAGGCTAGGATTCGTGCGGCCGGATCGCACGACGGCGGTCACTACACAGATTATGTCGAGCGGGTTAAGCAGCTCAAACGCGAAAGACGGCACGAGGAGGCAATCGAGCTCCTTATGAATCTGGTCCGGGCCACCGAGTCTGAGTCGAAGACCGCAGGGCAGGGTTGGGGAGTGGCGCCTTGGTATTACGAGCAACTTGCCATTATTTATCGGAAAGAGAAGCGAATAGCCGATGAGATTGAAATTCTCGAACGTTACGAAGCGCAGCCAAAGGCGCCCGGCGCTGGTCCAAGTAAGCTAAAGGAGCGCCTTGAACGCGCGCGGCGGTTGCATGCTGGAAACAAACCCTAACAATTGCTTGGAGGCCGACGGCTCGCCCTTCCGCTTCGCTCCATCGTGAGCCGCGGCTCAAGCAAACCGTTGGATTGTGGATCGTTGCCGTCAGAATTCGTTTCGCTGAAAACATGGAAGGATGCAGATGTCGTCGGTCCCTCTTACCAAATTCAAGCACCGTCTACAGGAGGTCGACGAGATAGTCGCAGCGAGAGACGCTATCTGCCCTACAGGCGCCGGCCGTCCAGCAAGGCAAAAGGGAGCCGCAGTAATATCCGGCGGCACTGTGCTTTTGTCGGCGCTATTGGAAGGTTTCCTTGAAGAGCTCTACGAATTAGCAGTGGACGAGCTATACCAACACATTCCGGTCGGCGACAGGACCGAGTTGAAAGAGCACACGAGCCGGCGCAACAACAACGCTAACGTGCACCAGGTAAATACCCTGTATTTCTATTTGGGTGTTCCATGGGTGATGAGTCACCGAAAGATGCGGTGGCAGAAATGTTCAAACGCCAAAGTCCAAGAGCGGCTGCGCAACCTCTCAAAGGCACGGAACCAGCTAGCACACGGCGGTTCTCGGATCGTGAGGAAGCAGACATTGACCGCTTGGCGCGATTTCGCAGAGAGGTTGGCGAGCAAGCTTGATGAGATCGCTGCCGATCGCGTCGAAGCGGAAACGGGGCGACGACCGTGGTAGATAACTTCGCGGCAGTACAACCCAACAATACGCTGCAGCCGACGCGGAAAAGCCGCGCGGCTGAGCGTCGTCGTTAGCCATGAGGAATCCCTATGGATCCAGCCGTTACCGCGATAGTTAGCGCCCTTGTCACGGGCGTTCTCGTAGTGGCGGGCTCAGCAGTAGGGGCTTGGCTCTCCGGCCGCGCCACCGTGGTAGCGACCGAGAGACGGGTCCGGGCGGAGTTCTTGTCCACGCGACGTCAGGAATGGGTGGATTCCTTGCGGGACCATCTGGCGGAGTGGATGTCCCGGGCAAATCGGTTGCAGGTTGAAGAGGACAAGGACTCGATCGCAGACGACCCGGACAGCAAGGTAGATATTCAGCGCCTTGCGCTTCTGCGGCACAAGATTGACCTGATGCTGTCAGCCCACGACAAAGAGCATATGGAGATAAGCAAGGCTCTTGAAGACGCAACAAATGCCGCGATCGCCGGTGATGCGGACAATTACTTTTCGGCACTGACCTTTATTCGAGACAAGGCCCGGTCCATCACCAAGTACGCATGGGAACAAGCAAAGGACGATATTGGCTAACAAGTCGCTGCAGCCGACGCAGCAAAGCTGCGCGCCTGAGCGTAGACGTTAGGAGCGAGGGTTCTTTCCACAGAAAGACCGTTCGCTCACGCGGCTCTTATCAGGACAGGAAAAGTTGCGTGAGCATATGTACGTATCCGATTGAAGTGGATCGACTATGGATGAAGACAAAAACCTGCGGGCCGCACACGAGCTGATTGCAACGCTTCACTCCCAATCGGTCTCATATACGAATCTGATAATGGTTGTAGGGTACGCGGGTTTTCTGACTCTATGGTCAAAGCTTAAGCCGGATCTTCCGCCGATCTTGTTCTCCACGACCGGCCTCTTGATCGGAACCTCTATTCTACTGTTCATCGTATGGGAGCTCGTAAAGATGGTTGGCGGTCAAATGGAGCTTCGTCGGCTGCGGAGCTCGTTGGTGGGTAGTCAGTCACCTCCCGAAGCGATACAGCGGTTCCATTATCAACTCCAAAAATATGGTACAGGCTGGGTAAATCTGTGGTTATGGTTCTTCGTGCCAACCCTTGCGACCGGCATCGCGGCCGCGCTTGCGCTCCTTGGTTTCTTTGCCTTTAAGTTGATCGAGTATGGATTCTAACTATGTGCTGCAGCGGACGCAGGGACTGCGAGGCGGTTCCTGCGAACCTAAGCGGTGTCGTTAGCCAGAGAAGGATTGGATGCGGCAACAAGGTAAAGTGACTTCCTGGAATGACGCGAAGGGCTTCGGCTTTATCACGCCGTCGAATGGCGGTGCGCCGGTATTCGTGCACATTAGCGCGTTTCCCCGCGGCCGACGGCCGATGGCAAATGACGCGGTTACCTACAGTGTGACCCGCGATGCCCGGAAAAGGCTGAAAGCCGAGAAGGTTTTGCACCAGCAAAGGGGAACGCATGACCTGGTACGAGCGCGCGGGTTGATTCCGGCACTTTTCATATTGGCGGCTTTCTTTGCCGCAATATTGTACTCGGTGGTTTCCGGGCGTGCGCCTTTAGCGGTCGTTGGCTTTTACGCTCTGATGAGCGTCGTGTCGTTTGTCATGTACGCGCTGGACAAGGCGGCGGCAAAACGTGGTGGCTGGCGCACTACAGAGGCGAGCCTTCATCTTGTAGAGCTAATAGGTGGGTGGCCAGGTGCCCTGGTCGCGCAGCGCGTATTCCGGCACAAAACCAGGAAGCAGCCGTTCCAGTTCATCTTCTGGAGTGCGGTCGTAGCCAATATGGTGGCGCTAGCATGGCTGCTACTTTCGGACGGGGCGAGCGACCTTCGTGCTACCTTTGGGATTGGCTAACCAGGCGTTCAAACGGACCGGAAAAGCGGTGCGGTAGTGTCTGGACAGTTTAACGCGCACGTTAGGGCGCGGCATCCGAGAGACTGCGGATGAGTCCGAGTAGCAGAGTTGGATATATTTCTTCGATCGGCCTTTTCGTCGTGGGCGCAGCGTACGTCCTAGTCGCTGGCTTCGGCATTTTCCGGGCCGGTCTCGACGACCCGATCGTTGATCCGACCCTCGCCGTGATGGAGGCGCTGACCTTGGTGTCGGCTCCGCTCATCATTGCCCTCATGGCGTCGATCTATGAGACCGCGAGCCGGGACCGCAGGGTATTTGGTGCCATGGCCCTGGTTTTCGCCGGAGTCATGGCGGGTCTGATCAGCGCCGTCCACTTCGTAGCGCTGACATCCGGGCGCCAGACCGATTTCGCCGTTCTGGAATGGCCATCGACGCTGTACGCCGTCGAGTTGCTCGCATGGGATTTCTTTCTGGGGCTGTCCCTTCTGTGCGCCGCCCCTGTTTTCGTCGGTTCCGGCATCCGGGCTTTGTCCCGATGGTCTCTCGCTGTCGCGGGTGCCCTGTCGCTGATTGGGGTCGTTGGCCCCATCGTCGGGGACATGGCGCTTCAGCGGATCGGTATACTTGGCTACGGCATCGGGCTCCCGATCGCGGCGTTGGTGCTATCGCGATTCTTCCGCCAGGACGAAGACTAATGAGGAACGTTACTGCGGAATAGCGCGTCCCGACGACTCGGTTCAGCCGACCGCCTTCGGCGGCGGCGGACCTCGACCGTGATGCATCAAAGGAGAATGCTGCATGAAGCCACGGATCAGCATGATTACGCTGGGCGTGAGGGATCTGGCGCAGTCGGTTCACTTCTATGAGCAGGGCCTTGGCCTGCCCAGAATGGAGTCGCCGCCGGAGGTGGCATTCTTTACGCTCAATGGGAGCTGGCTGGGGCTATACGGTCGGGAGTCGTTGGCAGATGATGCGGGTGTGCCGGCCGGTGGCACGGGGTTCGCCGGTTTCACGTTGGCGCATTACGTGGACTCGGAAGCGGCGGTTGACGAGCTTCTGGAGCGGGCGGTCTCAGTAGGCGCCACACTGATAAAACCCGCCCGGAAGGTGTTCTGGGGTGGCTACTCTGGCTATTTTGCCGATCCGGACGGCTATTTGTGGGAGGTGGCACATAACCCCTTCTTTTGGGTCGGCCCGAAAGATCAGGATGCATAACCAGGCCATGCAGCGGACGATCCAAGCTCGCGCCGCGGCGGTCGCCGCGATCGTCGTTCTCGTGGTAACCGGATGCAGCGGTGTGGTGCGGGATCGTGACGACTCGGCGGAGGGCGAAGCCGCACGGGATGGTGCTCGCGATCGGGCGTGGACGGCCGGCATTATCGACCGGCCGCGGCCGGGTTCGCCCATCGCAACGCTTGTCGCCGTCCGTACCGGCACCCACTCGGGCTTCGATCGGGTCGTGTTCGAGTTCGACGAACGGATCCCGGGCTATCACACCGAGTACATCGACCGACCCGTGCGGAAGTGCGGGTCGGGCAACGTCACACCGATTGCCGGCGACGGGTGGCTCGAGGTGCGGATGTCCCCTGCGCGTGCGCATACCGAAGAGGGCGGGTCGACGGTCACCGAGCGTGAGCGCATGCCAAACCTGCCAGTAGTCGCCGAGCTGGAGCTGACGTGCGATTTCGAGGCCGTCGTGACATGGGTTCTGGGCGTCGAGTCGCCGAACCGTTATCGGATCCATGAGCTGACCGATCCGCCGCGCCTTGTCGTGGACGTGCGGCACTGAAATCCGGAATCTTCATGACCGACTTGACCTCGATGATTCTCCTCCTGGGCCTCGTGTTTCTCGTGGGCCTGACCGCGGAATCGTTGGGCCGGTGGACACCGCTTCCCCGGGTGACGCTATTGATCATTGCCGGCGTGGTCTTTGGCCCCTCGGTGCTGGGGTGGCTGTTGCCTTCCGGAACCCAGTGGTTCAGCGTCGTGTCCCAGGTGGCCCTTACCATGGTGGGCTTCCTGTTGGGAGGCCACCTGACCGGCCGAAACCTGAAGCGCCACGGGGGCGACGTGCTGACGTTGTCACTTGCGGTGGTGGTTGTTACCGCCGTGTCGGTGTTCGCAGTGACCTGGTTTATCTCCGATGACCTCGGTCTCTCTTTGCTGCTGGGCGCCCTGGCGACCGCAAGAGCGCCGGCGGCGACCACGGATGTCGTGCTCGAGAGTGGCGCCAAGGGGCCGTTCACGGAGACCCTGCTGGGCGTGGTGGCCGTGGACGACGTGTGGGGCGTGCTCGCGTTCAGTCTGCTGATGACCGTGGTGGCGATTCTGGATGGCGGCGACGGTATGGGCATGCTGATCCATGGGGCGTGGGAGATCGGCGGCGCGCTGGGCCTTGGTGTGGTCCTGGGCATTCCCGCCGCTTTCGCCACGGGTCGCGTGGCGCGCGGCGATCCGACTCTGGCTGAGGCGCTTGGACTTGTCTTCCTATGCCTGGGGCTGGCTCGCTGGTTAGAGGTGTCTTTCCTGCTTGCCGCAGTGGTCATGGGCATAGTTGTGGCCAACCTGGCCCGTCACCACAACCGACCGTTCCATGCCATCGAGCACATCCAGTGGCCCTTCATGCTGGTGTTCTTCCTGCTCGCCGGTGCGGCGCTGGAACTGGAAGTGCTGCCGGCGGTGGGGTGGCTGGGGGCTGCATACGTTCTGGCCCGGATCGCCGGTCGCCTGCTGGGCGCCTCGGCCGGCGCGCGGTGGCGCGCCATGCGGACCGGCACGGGGCCCTGGTTGGGTGCTGCACTGTTACCCCAGGCGGGCATCGCCGTGGGTATGGCGCTTGTGGCCGCCCAGCGGTTCCCGGAGCGCGCCGAGGTGTTGCTGCCGGTGGTGCTGGCTTCGACCGTGGTGTTCGAAATCCTGGGACCACCGATGACGCGACTTGCGCTGCGCTGGGCCAAAGAAGCCACGAGACCCTGAAAAAGCCACTCCGGTCCGACTCCCTCGGCTGCGCCCGATCGTTAGGCGTGATACGGCCCGAGTTCGATCCTTAGCGGCTCTCGATGATAGACTGATCGGTCTAAAAAGTAGTGACCGATCAACATCGACCACAGGAGCCCCGGATTTATGACGAATCCATCGACACTGCCGCCGCTAGATCCCGCCCGCGTTGCCACCATCGAAAAATATGGCGCGAAAATCACGCCATTGGAGCCGATTGGCGCACAGGTCGAGGGCATCGACCTGGCCTCTGAAGAAAACCCGCCGGCGGAGGTGGTCGAGGCGCTCGAACACGAGATGGCGTGTCGCGGGTTCCTGGTGTTCAAGAATGACCAGCAGCTGGAAGTCGACGATTTCCTGCGCGTCAGCCGCTGGTGGGGCGGCCGCGAACTGCACAGCACGCATGGCGTCCATCCGGCGACGCCCGGCGGCAATCCGCATATTTTTCGGCTGTCGAACGACAGTCGGCATGGGATTCCCGGCGTGGGGCCGCAGTGGCACAACGACGGCAGCTTCAACACGACCACGTTTTCGCACGCGGGCTACCACATCATCCGGCCGCCTGAGAAAGGCGGCGGAACGTATTTCGCGCACCAGGGCGCGGCCTTTGATGCGTTGCCCGACGAGCGCCAGGCGTTCTGGAGCCGGCTTTCGTCGGTCAACTCGGGCACCGGGGTCGTGCATCCGGCGGTCCATGTGCACCCGGTCTCCGGTCGGAAGTCGATCTGGCTGCATCTGGGCATGACGGGCGCGGTGATCGAGAAGCTGCCGGGAGAGGACGAGTTTCGCCTGCTGGATGCGGAAGAGCTCAAGCAGCTCTGCCATGAGTACAACGACATCCTCAATGCCGGCCTCGAAAACGGCTACGCGACCGGGTACGAGTATCAGGAAAACGACTGCATTTTCATCGACAACCTGGCCGTGGCGCACCGGGCGGCCCCCGAGGCGCATCTGCCCGCGGAGGAACAGGGTTTGCGGATCATGCACCGCAGCACGGTTCGGGGCGTGGAAGAACTCTCTCCGTATTATGGATTGCCGCGCTATTGCGACCTGCGCGCACCCAGCCCGTTTGGAGATGGCGTCTGGCAGGCCGGCGGGATCGGCTTCCGGTGGGACGACGGCGTTCCGATGCAGAATTGATTCATGGTCGGAGTGCAGGCCGGCGTCTTTCTAATAGGAGACGCCGGGCCTGACATGGCTCTGAGCAGGGCCGTCGCGTTCGGTTCTTCCCCTTCGATCTACTCTTCAAGACGACCCGCCGGGTCGTAGTCGAGCGGCTATCGCCTTTTGACGGAACAGGCCGGAGCCAGGAATCGCGCCGGCTCATCCGGTTTCCGGCATTCGGCATGAGGTGATCGGCGGTTTCCGGCATTCCTGGCTGTACTTCGATTTCGTCTGCAGTGCGTGAGAAACTGGAGGCCCGCCGCGCGAAAGCATGACCGCCCGGCGTCGTCACCTGGCTCGCCGCCGTAATCCGGCCTATGCGATACGTGGGATCGCCTTCTTATGTTGACCGCTGCACGTACGCTCTGGCGAAGACACCGCTTACTCTTTCTGGCGTTCGTCGTGGCTATCGCGGTCACGGCGTTTTTCGCCGTGCGGCTCCTGCTGTTCACCGTGTACTGGGTCGACCCCGATCACCGTCAGCAGTCGCTGGAAGACTGGATGACGCCGCGGTATGTGGCGCATTCGTATGACCTGTCGCTCGAGGAGGTTCGTGAGGTCCTGGAACTGGATCCCGGCGACGCCAAGCGTCGCACGCTGGCCGATATCATAGAGACCTCTGAACTGACCCTCGCCGAGATCCAGCGGCGCATTGATGAGGCTGCACGTGAGGAGGGGGCCGGTCAGGACTGATGGATGCCCTCTTCGCCATCGTCGCGAACTACGGCTGGGCCGCCCTGTTTGCCGTCACTTTCCTGAGCTGTCTGGCCGTTCCGGTCCCGGCCTCCCTGATGATGCTCACGGGTGGCGCCTTTGCGGCCTCCGGGGATCTGGTGCTTACCACGGCCATCCTGTCGGCGTATGGCGGCGCCGTGGCCGGTGACCAGGCCGGGTACGTGATTGGTCGGTCCTGTGCGGGTCCGCTGGAGCGGTGGGCGGCCGCCGGGCGGAGCCGGGCTTTCCTGCTGGCGCGGGCGCGGGCGTCTATTGATGAGTGGGGCGGGGTTGGGGTTTTTCTCAGCCGCTGGCTTGTCAGTCCGCTCGGGCCGTACGTCAACTTCGCGGGCGGGGCGGGGCGCATGCACTGGGCTCGTTTCAGCGTGTGGGGCGCGGCCGGGGAGATGATCTGGGTCGGGCTCTATATCGCCCTGGGGTACGTGTTCGCCGAGAGTCTCCCCGCCGTCGCCGAGTTCGCCGCCGATTTCAACGGCGTAATCGCGGGCGCTGTAGTGGCCGTGGGTCTGTGGATGTTGCTGCGGCTCATGCAGCGGCGTCGTCGGCGGGGGAGAAAGTCCGCGTCGGAACAGAGTTCCGGGGCCACCTCTTTGATTTTATGATGCCGTGAAGCCGGGGCGCTCTCGGAAGTCCGTCCAGCGTCGTTCCCCCGTCGCGCTACACGGTTTTGAGCGGAGTTCCCCTGGCGGGCCGCATTCCTGGGGTCGGGCCGGTGTGTCGGTTATCCTTCGGTTTCCACGTCCCTTATCCCGAGAAGAGTCATGTCGAAGTCCCTGGAAGACCAGTTCAAGGAGCTGGGTCTCGCCAACGAGAAGCAGGTGCGCAAGGCCCGGCAGGGCAAGAAGAAAAAGAAGGGTAACCGCAAGCCGACGCGCAGTGAGGCCGCCGCGCCCGAGCCGGAAACCGAGTCGGCAAAGCGGGAGCGCGCGGAGAAGGCCGAGCGCGATCGCCGGCTCGAGTCGGAGCGCCAGGCAGAGCGTCAGGCGAAGGAGACCGCCGCGCGCGTTCGCCAGATCGCGCAGACGAACCGCGTCGAGCGCGAGAAAGGCGATGTGGCCTATCACTTCACGTACGGCAGCCGGATCAAGGAACTGTGGCTGAGCAAGGCCCAGCATCGGCGTCTCGCCGAGGGCGAGATCGGGCTCGTGGCCGTCGGTGACCGCTATGAACTGGTGTCGAAAGCGACGGCGGAACGGATCCGCGAGATCGATGCGGCGGCGGTGCTCGTGCTGAACAGTGGGAGTGGGGACTCGGGCGATGACCCGTACGCGGACTTTCCGGTTCCGGATGACCTGATGTGGTGAGCGGTGAAGCCTGTCGCGGGCACGGGCGGCCCGTGGGACCGCCCGTCTCGCTTTACGGCTCCTTTACTACGCTGGTTCAGCGTGTGGTCTCGTCGACTGGCAACAGGGCGAATGACCCACCAATGTCGTTTTCATCATCGTGCGCGATGGCTGTCGTTACATCGCCGGCTTCGAGCATGACGGTCACCGGTCCGATGGAGGCGATGGTGGTGTCGGCGGGCGTGACGAAGACCTCGTACGTCGCGGGTGCTACCGAGAGAAACTCGCTGATCTCCTTGTAGGGGAAGTCCTCGATGGTGGGATCGGTTGTCGCCAGAGCGCCCGCTTGCGTGCCTTCTGGCGTGAGGTAGATGTCGACCGCGCCGTTCGTTCCGGGCACCTGGCTCGCCGCGTGAATGACGCGCAGGCGGGCTTCGGTGGCGATGGAGCGGATATCGTCCTCACTGAAGATCAGTTCCAGTCCGGGGGCTCCGTTGAGGAGACCGACCGCATAGCCCGTGAAACGCTCGCCTGCGACGAGTTCGACGTCGTCTGCACCCACCGCCGAGGCCGTGTTGCCGGTCGTGGCCGCGTCGATGTCGTACGTGCCGGCCGGGACCTCCGCGAAATCCGTGACCGATGGAAACGATAGGTTCTCGAACGCGGGCGGACTGAAGTTGCCGTCGAGCGCTACGTCGACGTTGGGTGTATCGGCGGACAAATGCCCGACACCGACCGCGGCCTCGGCGCCGTCATCCAGGAGCAGGAAGGAATCGGCGCCCTCGGGAGCGACCAGCAGCCGCACCGGCGCGGACTCGGGCCCGACATTGTCGATCGCGCTGATGACGAGATCGGCGCCGCCCGCCAGCGACACCGTGCCGGAATCGAACACGACCGTTCCGGCGTCG
Source organism: Halofilum ochraceum (assembly GCF_001614315.2). NCBI lineage: Bacteria > Pseudomonadati > Pseudomonadota > Gammaproteobacteria > Chromatiales > Ectothiorhodospiraceae > Halofilum > Halofilum ochraceum. The sequence goes on along the minus strand of NZ_LVEG02000005.1, from coordinate 423,392 downwards.
TTCTCCGGCGTAACCCGGATACGGTAGTCGGCGGCGGGGACCGTCAGCGGGCCCAGCGTCTCCTTGAACCCGAATGTCCCGATCGGATCCGAGTCGGCGAGTGCGTCGCCTGGTGCGGTCACGTAGACATCCAGCGGGCCGGTTGCGGCTGCAGCCGCGGAGGCGTGGACTACCTGCACGCGTACTTCTCCCGCGCCTGGATCGGCATCGGGGGCGGTCACGACGAGCGGGCCGAGCGCCAGATCACCACTGCCACCCACGTTGCCGAGGGCGATGATCGTGGTCTCCTGGTCGGCGACGAGCGGTACATTGGCATTGATGACTTCGACATCGCCGGTCGGGGTAATGGCCTCAACCGTTACGGTAAAGGTACCGGGATTGACGGCAAGAAGATCGGAAGCAGTGGCGAAGGCCAACATCGGGATCGCGACGTCGCCGTTGAGGGCGATATCGACATCGGGGGCGTTTGACGACGCGTGAATGGCCCGGACTTCGGCCCGATCGGCCGAGTCGTTGTCATCGCCGCCGCAGGCCGTGAGAAGGCCGGTCGTGGCAATGATGATGCCCACCGTGAGTGCGTTTCTGCGCATGATTGCATCTCCTGCAATTGCGGTTCCCGCACTCTCCGCGTTTGCGATTGTCGATTTTCAAGTGCTTGCGTTTGTCACCGTCTCCGAGAGAACTGCCCCCCTCGAGCGTGACATCCGTTGGATTCGCCGGGGCCATCGGCAAGGATTCATGCCGGGGCAAGTTGTGCCTATCGCGGGCGGCGAAGCCCGCCGGGCGACGGGGCCGGTTCGGATCTTGGGATTCGGTCTGAAATTCTCCGCTGCAGGGCCCGGAGGCGTTGCCTGGGTCCTCGCGTCTACAATCGTGAGCGGGCGTCAGGCAGTCAGCGTCTGCCGCTCGCGGCGAGACAGGTAGAGGAGAGCAGGGGATGAGCGCAAGCGAGGGCGGGAAAAAAGCGCCGCTGCCGGAGCGGCTTACGGTTGATCATGCCGCGGCGCGGTTGCGCGAGGTCGCGCCACAGCCGTTCGTGGAACTGTTTCGGCACGGTAGTCTGCACATCGAGCTGTATCAGCCGGACCGGGTGGATGAGCAGGAACCTCACGACCGCGACGAGGTGTATGTGGTGATCTCCGGATCCGGGGAGTTCGTCAACGGGGAGACCCGCCGACGGTTTGAAGCCGGGGAAGTGTTGTTTGTCCCGGCGGGTGTCGAGCACTACTTCGAGCATTTCAGTGAGGACTTCGCAACCTGGGTGATTTTTTACGGCCCGGTTGGCGGCGAACGGCATGGTGATTGATGCGAGACAGTTAAGCCCGAGTTCATGAACCCGGTGGGGGAAGCCAGGCGCACACCGATTCCTCCGTGATTCTATTCTGACCAGGGACCGGATTGGTCTGTCGGCCTCTCCGGGAACGCTCCCCCGGAACCGAAAGACCACGGCGAGCCGCGCTACGCTCGTGTCTCGCCGCGATCAGTGAACCGTTAGCGTAGTGATGGGAGAATGGATCGTGGATGGCTTCATAACTGATTTGGCCGCCTGGTGCGCAGGAATAATCGAGATTCTGGGCATCGGTATTATTACCGTTTTCGCGCTGTATGCGCTGCTTAACGCGGCGGTTCGACTGGCCACAAGAGAAGACAACGACTCGGTGTTTTATGGCGTCCGTCAGTTCCTTGGGCGCGGTATTCTGCTTGGACTCGAGTTTCTCATTGCGGCGGACATTATCTATACGGTTGCGATCGAGCTGACCTTTACGACGGTAGGGGTGCTGGCGGTCGTCGTACTGATCCGTACGTTCCTGAGTTTCACCCTTGAAGTCGAGATCAACGGTCGATGGCCGTGGCAGGAAAAGCAGTAGGGAATATTAGAAGTTCGTGGAGATTGGACTCGATGGCCGGGTTGTGGGGCCGGGCACTCGAAGGAGATGTCAATGTCCTTGCGCGTAGCCGGTAAAGCGCTGGCAGTGTGGGTGGGTATTCTGATACTGGCCGTGTTAAACGGCATATTGCGGGAAAATGCCCTGACGCCGCATTTCGGTTCCACGGCCGGCTTTGTCCTGAGCGGTCTCTTCCTCTCGGCGCTCATCGTGGTCGTTGCATGCCTGTCGCTGCCATGGCTGGGTGCTCGCCGTCCCGCTGAACTGATTGGAATTGGCCTCGGTTGGGTCGCGTTGACACTCGTCTTCGAATTTTCGTTCGGGCTGTGGCAGGGCAAGTCGTGGCAGGTCATGTTGGAAGCGTATACGTTCCGGGACGGCAACATTTGGCCGATCGTGCTTATCGCTTCGGCTTGCGCGCCCTGCCTTGCCGCCCGAGTCAGGCGGGTGAGGTAGCGCCGGATGCCTGCGCGACGGTCGAGAGATTCCGGGGAAGAAAAATAGAAGCGGAACCAATGAGCACGGGTAATATCGATCGGGCCTGATCGTGGTACGCGGGGCACCCGATCCGTAGATGCCCACGTTCGGGGTGCCGTGCCCGATCACAATATTCACCGTCGGTTTGTTCGTTTTTCTTATACCGCCGTATCCGCGCAGCCCGTCAGTCGTTTCTGTGCCGTGGTCTTTCGTGGCCGCGCAGACCGCGTTTCTCCTCGGTGTACATCAGGAGCTCGGCCTCTTTGCGGCGGCGATCGCGCGCGGGATCATGAATGATCGAGGCGGAGCCCCCACCGTTTATGGCGGAATCGGTAAAGTTTCTGTCGGTTTGCGTTATAGATCGTCCGCCTCAGAGCGCAGGATAGACTCTCCTCGTGGCACGCCGGCCACGGATCGAAAACCACATCCCGACTGCTGGTCCGCTGCTGCGTGCAGCGCGGATCGCGCGGGACCGATGGAGGGTTTTTATGAAGTTCCATTCGAGGCGTTATTTCTCGAATCCCCTGGCGCGCGGCCTGGCGGCCGGCGCGCTGAGCCTGGCGACGGCTACGGGCGCGGTTCAGGCCGCAGAGCCGAAAGAAGTGCGTTTCGGCGTGCAGCCGTGGCCGGGCGTGACCGTCAAGAGCGAGGTCTCGGCCCAGCTGCTGGAAGCCGCCGGTTACGAAACCGACACGAAAGAGCTGAACACCCCGCTGACACTCGAAGGGCTGTCCAACAAGGATCTGGATGTCGGCCTCGGGGGCTGGTATCCGGTCTCGTCTTCGATGATCGATCCGCTGGTCCAGGAAGGCAAGATCGTGCGACTGACGGCGAATCTCGAGGGCGCTCTCTCCGGCGTGGCGGTACCGACGTACGTGCGGGACGCGGGCGTCGAGTCGATGTCGGACCTGAACGAGTATGCCGATCGCTTCGAGAGTAAAATCTACGGCATCGAGTCGGGCAGTACCTGGAACACCGGCGTCAAGGAAGCCATCAAGGAGAATCGGCATAACCTTGGTGACTGGGAACTGGTGTCCAGTGGTACGACCGCGATGCTGGCCCAGGTCGGGCGCGCGACCGAGCGCGAGGACTGGGTGGCATTCTACGGCTGGCGGCCGCACTGGATGAATATCACGTATGATCTGCACTACCTGGAGGCGCCGGACGACAGCCAGATCGCGCATACGGAGGCGACGGTATATACGCTGACGCCGACGGATCTCGAGGCGCGCCTGCCGAACGTGCATCGGTTCTTCAGTCAGTATCAGGTGCAGCCGCAGACGCAGAGCCGCTGGATCTACGAGCACAGCTATAATGAGCGGCCGGAAGCCGAGGTCGCGCGCGAGTGGATCGCGGCGAACCCGGAGCGGGTTCGTGAATGGCTCGATGGTGTAACGACCGTCGATGGCGAGTCGGCATTCGAGGCGGTGAAGGCCGAGTACGGCCTGTAACCCCCTTTTTGCCAATCGGCAATATCGGCCCCACCGTCGATTGTTCGGCGGTGGGGCCGTTTGCGTGTGTGCGGACCATGTCGATGGAGTCCGCCCGCGTTACGCAGGCCGGCCTTGCCGGAGTGAAGCGGAGGCAATGCCGGCGGTTGCCGTGCGTTGAGGTTTTGCGCGGACGGCCGATCCGGACCGTCCTGTCGGGAGCGGGACTGATGGAAAACATTCGCGGCAGTCTGTTGATGGTGGCCTCGATGCTGGGCTTCGCGCTCGAGGACATGCTCATCAAGCAGATGGCCGATGCGCTGCCGATGGGGCAGGTGATCGCGATGATCGGCCTTGGCGGGACGGTCAGTTTCAGCACCGTGACGCTGATGCGCGGACAGCGGGTCTGGTCGCGGGCGTTGTTGTCCTGGCCCATTATTCTCCGCAGTCTGGGCGAGATTATCGCCACGTCCGGTTTCGTTGCGGCGATCGTGCTGACGACGCTCTCCAGCGCGTCCGCGATTCTCCAGGCGACACCGCTCGCGGTGACGCTCGGGGCTGCGCTGTTTCTGCATGAGCCGGTCGGTTGGCGCCGCTGGTCGGCGATCGGTGTCGGCTTCGCCGGTGTATTGCTGATCATCCGACCGGGGCTTGAGGGCTTCGCTCCGGAATCCCTGCTTGCGGTGATCGCGGTCGCCGGGCTCGCCCTGCGCGATCTCGCGGTGCGGCACGTGCCGCCGGAAGTGACCAGTGCTCAGCTCTCCGTATGGGGATTCGCGGTCGTGGTCCCGACCGGGCTGCTCATGATGCTGTTCATGGGAACGCCGCCCGCCATGCCGGGGACGACCGACCTTGCCCGGCTCGGGGCCGCCTTCGTGGTCGGCGGGCTCGGTTACTACGCCATTGTCGCGGCGACGCGCACCGGTGATGTCGCCGTCGTGGTTCCGTTCCGCTATACGCGGTTGGTGTTCGCGATGATCCTCGGTGGGCTGGCATTCGGGGAGCGGCCGGACATGTTGATGCTGACCGGCGCCACGTTGATCGTGGGGGCCGGGCTGTACACCATCTGGCGCGAAGGGCGGGTCCGGCGGCGTTCCGTTCCGGTCGAACCCACCTGCGATTCGCCTTGAATCCGTATCCGGCTGGCATGTCAGGGGCGCTTTGCCGGCGTAGAATCCACAGCGGTTCCCGTGAGGCCTGGCCGGCGCGTTGGGCGCTCGGCCCTGTAGCGTGAGACGAAGGCGCGGTGCGGTCGCCTCCGTGACCAGGCGTGGCCGCTGCGGGTTCCGCCTCACACCACCTATTGGTCAGGAGACATCCGCTTGTCCATCGCTGCCTTTGTTCGACGCCACCCGCGCCCGATCGGCGTGACGCTGTTGGCCCTTGTCGCGGTCGCCTGGATCGCATCCGGTGTCATTACGCGCGAGCCCCCCGAGGCACCCGAAGCGGTGGGTTCGGAGCCCATGACGGTCGCGGTCGAGGAACGGCGTGCCGAGCGCGTCGAGCGTATCGTTGCCTTGCAGGGCGACGTGGAACCCCATCAGCGCATCCAGGTGCGCGCCGAGACCGCCGGCCAGGTGGCCGAGTGGGATGTCCAGCTGGGCGCGGATCTGGACCAGGGCGAGCGCATGGCGCGTCTGCGCATGGACGATCGTGAGGCCAAGCGCCAGGAAGCGATTGCCCGGTTGCGTGACCGCCAGAGCGAACGCGACGCGACCGCGCGACTGGTCGAGGACGGCGCTGCCCCGCCCATCCAGCTCGATGCCCGTGAGGCCGAGGTGGCCGCCGCACGCGCGCGTCTGGAGGCCATCGAACTGGATATCGAGAATACCCGGATCCGTTCACCGATCGAGGGGTCGCTCAATCGGCGGATCGCGGAGCAGGGAGACTTCGTCTCCGTGGGGGATCCGATTGCTGAAGTGGTCGACAACGATCCCCTGCTGGGCGTGGTCCAGGTACCGCAGCACCAGATCGAACGGATCGAGCCGGGGCAGTCGGCGCGCCTGCGCTTTCTCGATGGTCGCCGGGCCGACGGTCGGGTGACGTTCGTCTCCAGGGTTGCGCGGCCCGGCACGCGTACCTTCCGGGTCGAGGTGGAGGTGCCGAATCCAGGGCGCGCCCTGCCTTCGGGGATCAGTGCCGAGGTGGAGATCCCGACCGAGGAGGTGGATGCGCACAAGGTCTCCGCCGCCGTCATCAGCCTCGACGACGCGGGCCGGGTGGGGGCGAAGACCGTCGACGCCGATAATCAGGTGGTATTCCATCCGATCGAGGTCATCCGTACGGCGCCGGACGGGGTCTGGGTCACGGGTTTGCCCGAGCGGATCCGGCTGATCACGGTCGGTCAGGACTTCGTTTCCGCCGGTGAGCGGGTTCGCCCACGGACGGCGGAAGGGGAGATGTTGCCCGCGCGCTCCGACGGCGCCGGTGATTCATGAAGGGGCTGGTCGCCTGGTCTGTCGCGCATGCACGCACCGTGCTGTTGGCGCTTTTGGTCCTCCTGCTGGCGGGCTCCGGCGCGTACGTCACGATCGCCAAGGAAGCCAACCCGGAAGTCGATATCCCGATCTTCTTCGTGACGGTGCCGTATCCGGGCGTGAGCGCGGACGACGCGGAGCGTTTGATGTTGCGGCCACTGGAGCGCGAGCTCCAGAGCATACGCGGCGTCGACGAGCTGCAATCTTGGGCCGGCGAGGGATTCGCGCTGGTGCGGCTCGATTTCGAGGCGGGCGCTGACAACCGCCAGGCGCTCGCGGACGTCCGCGAGGAGGTGGACAGCGTCCAACCCGAACTGCCGGCGGACGCACATGAGCCGGAAGTCCGCGAAGTCGATCTGTCGCTGTTCCCGGTGCTCACGGTCAATCTGTCCGGGCCCATGGCCGAGCGCACGCTCGTCCGCGTTGCGCGTGAACTGCGTGACGAGATCGAGGCGCTGCCGGGCGTGCTCGAGGTGGATATCGGCGGCGATCGCGAGGAACTGCTGGAGGTGCTCGCCGATCCACTGGTGCTCGAGAGCTACGCGCTCTCCTATCAGGAACTCACCGGCTCCATCCGGCGCAACAATCAGCTGATCGCGGCCGGTGCCGTCGATACCGGTGCGGGGCGTGTGCCTTTGCGCGTGCCCGGCACCATCGATGGGCCGCAGGATGTGCGTGATACGGCGATCCGGGTCGAGGGCGATGCGGTCGTGACGGTCGGTGATGTCGCCGACGTGCGTTCGACCTATCACGACCCCGAAGGCTTTACGCGCATCAACGGTCAGCCCTCCGTTTCGCTGGAAATCAGCAAGGCGACCGGAGCCAATATCCTCGATGTCGTCGCGCGTGCGCGCGCCACGATCGAGCGGGAAGTGGCTAACCTGCCCGACTCGCTCGAAGTCACCTATCTGCAGGACGGGGCGAAAGACGTCGAGGATCTGCTCGGTGACCTCGAGAATAACGTGATCACCGCCGTGGTCATTGTTGCCCTGGTGATCCTTGGTGCCATGGGGTTGCGCCTGGCGCTGCTGGTCGGTATCGCCATTCCGGGTGCCTTTCTCACCGGTATCCTGGTCCTCTGGTTGGCCGGATTCACGCTCAACATCGTCGTGCTGTTCGCCCTGATCCTGGTGGTCGGGATGCTGGTCGATGGGGCCGTCGTGGTCGGTGAACTGGCCGATCGCTATCTCGCGCGGGGGATGGACAAGGCCGAGGCATTCCGCAGTGCGGCGCAACGCATGCTGTGGCCAATTACGGCCGGCGTGGCGACCACGATCGCGGTATTCGCGCCGATGATTTTCTGGCCGGGCATGGTCGGTGAGTTCATCGTCTATCTCCCCGTGACCGTCATCGTCACGTTGACGGCGTCGCTGGCCATGGCGTTGATCTTCGTGCCGACGCTGGGGGCCGTCTTCGGTTCGCGCCGGGCGGTCAATGCCGAACAGGTTCGCCAGGTCGAGGCGGCCGAGCAGGGCGACTTCGACCGTCTCAGTGGGGTCACCGCGGGTTACGTTCGTGCCCTGCGGCCGTTGGTCGGGCACCCGTGGTGGACGCTTGCGGGTGTGCTGACCATCCTCGTGCTGACCTGGCTCGCATACGGTGTGCACGGGCGGGGTGTCGAGTTCTTCCCGGAAATCGAACCGGACTTCGTCCAGGTACAGGTCCAGGCACGCGGCGATCTTTCCGTATGGGAGGCGGATGCCCTCGTACAGCGGGTGGAATCCCGGGTGCAGGGTATCCCGGAGATCAAATCCATTTACGCACGCACCATCGGCACGCAACTGGGTCGGCTCGAGGGCGACTATGCCGAGGATGTTATCGGCGTGATTCAGCTCGAACTGACGTCATGGCGGATCCGTGAGCCGGCGACCGGGGTGATCGAGCGGATACGTGAACGGACCGCCGACGTGCCCGGCTTGCGCATTCAGGTGCGGGCCCAGCAGCGCGGACCGACTTCCGCGCGACCCATCCAGATCGAGGTGCGGGGCGAGGATCCGGAGCCGATCACGGCAACCGTGCGTGAAATCCGGGCGGCGATGGAACGTGTGGGCGGTTTCGTCGATATCGAGGATGATCTGCCGCTGCCGGGGATTGATCTGGAGGTCCGGTTCGATCGGGAGCAGGCGGCACGTTTCGGCATCGACGTACCGCAGATCGGGCAAGGCGTGCAGCTTCTGACGGATGGCCTGCTGCTCGGCACTTATCGGCCGGAAGGCACGGATGAAGAGGTCGATATCCGCATGCGCCTGCCCACCGAGAAGCGCCATCTGCAACAGCTGGCCAATCTCGATCTGCCGACGGCTGACGGCCTCGTGCCACTGGCCAATTTCGCCCGGCTCGTGCCCGTCCCGACCACCGGGCTGATCAAACGCCGCGACGGACAGCGGGCACACATGATCATGGCCGATGTCGCATCGGGTCTGCTGGTGGATGAACGGGTGGATCGGCTGCAACAGGAGTTCGCGTCGGCGGACCTGTCCGATGACGTGAGCCTACGCTTCCGCGGCGAAACGGAAGACCAGGCCGAGGCACGCGATTTCCTGTTTCTCGCGTTCGCGCTGGCCCTGGTGCTGATGCTCGCTCTGATGGTGACCCAGTTCAACCGATTCGGCCAGGCCCTGCTGGTCCTGTCGGCCATCCTGTTCTCGACCGCGGGTGTGCTGCTCGGGCTACTGGTGCGTGGCGAGCCGTTCAGCATCGTCATGAGCGGGATCGGCGTGCTCGCGCTCGCGGGGATCGTGGTCAACAACAATATCGTGTTGATCGACACCTACAACGAAAAACGGGGTGAGGGTCTGGCGTCCGTGGATGCGGCGCTTCGCACCGCGGCACTGCGTTTCCGGCCGGTCGTACTGACGGCCGTCACGACCATCCTGGGGCTGATGCCGATGGTCCTCGGCTGGACCGTGGACTTCGTGGGCCGCGATTTCCACATCGGTGCGCCGTCCACCGACTACTGGATCCAGCTCGCCACGGGCGTCGCGGGTGGGCTCCTGTTCGCGACACCGCTCACGCTGCTGTTCACGCCGGCGATGCTGGTTCTGTTCGACCGCTCCCGGGGGCGTTGAGGGGGGTGTTTTCAGGCGGTCGCCGAGGTGATGGACGGGTAGGTGGGCGGTGTCGAATCCCGGCCGCCGGCCTGCGTGATCAGCATCTCCAGGAACAGCTGTTCGGCGCGCCCCAGGGTCGCCCGTGGATTCGTGACCAGGTAAATGGCGATGGCGGGCGGGTCGTCGAACGGCGGCAGGCGCCACAGCAGGCCCGCGCGGACGTCGCGCTCGACGACGTGAATCGGTAGCGGGCCGATTCCGAGGCCGCTGACGATCATGCGGCGCACTTCCTCCAGATTGGACGAGGTCCCGACCACCTGGCCGTACATCTGCAGTTGCGCCCGCAGCACGGCGACGGGGCGCAGGGCGTCCGCAAGGCGGTCGGTTTTGAACGAGACGAACGACTCGCCCCGCAGGTCCTGTACCTCGAGCCCGGATTGCCCGAACAGGCGATGGCCTGGACCGCAGAAAAATCCGAAATGCTCGCGGAACAGTTCGTGGAAATCCAGCTGGGGATCCGGCTGGCTCACGAGGCAGATTCCGAGCGAGGCCTGCTTTGAGCGCACGGCCTCGATGACGCTCGCCGAGGTCGCGACCTCTATGTCGAAGCTGACCTTCGGGTAACGCTCATGGAAGGCCGCCAGTGTGGCGTCGAGAGGCGGGAACACCACGTGGCTGGCCATGTGGATATGGAGCTCACCGGTGATCTCCGTAGCGCTCTCGTCCATAAGTTGCTCAAGCCGACCGATGGTGCCGCAGATCTCCTGGCACTCGCGATAGAGCACGATGCCGTGCTCGGTCGGTTCGAATCGGCCCGATCCGCGCTCGATCAGGCGCTTGCCGAGTTGATCCTCGAGGCGTTTGAGCGCGTTGCTGACCGTGGGCTGGCACAGCAGCAGGCGATCAGCGGCGCGGCTGATCGACTGTTCCTGCACGATGACCAGGAAAGTGTGCAGCAGATTCCAGTCGAAACCGCGGCGTGAGCGGCCTCCGGGCGGTTCGGCGTGCATTCCGCATTCCCTCTGTGAATGAGCAGTATTTTGATTATCTATTTGCTAAATGTCGAATCGGGGTCTGTAATCGGTTGAAACGTATGCGGGACGTGGCCTCCCCGGTCGGACGATCGGTCTGGAGACGCGCCCGACCCGCAGCCGGGGGAGTTCAATGGCCGATACCGCCGAGTCGTTCAGGGACCGCAGACCATGGGTCCTGCTCGCGCCCGCTCTGACGGCGGTCACCTTCCTGCTGTTGATCCCCATCCTGTTCGTGGTCGTGTATTCCTTCTGGCTGCGGACCTCGATCGGTGATGAACAGGTCGGGTTTTATCTCGACAACTGGCAGAAGGTCCTCGGCGACGCGTTTTACCGCGATATCCTTTTCCAGACCCTGCGCATTGCCGCCGTTTCGACGCTGCTATGCATCGTGATGGGATACGTCCCGGCGTATTTCCTCGCCTATGCGAACACCCGGCACAAGGTCCTGCTGATCCTGCTGCTGATGCTGCCTTTCTGGATCAGTTACATCATTCGCACCATGTCGTGGATTCACGTGCTCGGCGCATCGGGCATCGTGAATACCGTCCTGCAGTGGCTGGGGATCATCGGCGAGCCGATCCAGATGCTCTATAACGAGATGTCGGTGGTGCTCGGCCTCGTGCACTTTCTGCTCCCCTTCATGGTGCTGAATATCTACGTCAGCCTGGAGGGCATCGATCGGAATCTTACCGATGCCGCGAAGTCGCTCGGCTGTACCGGTTGGCAGGCGTTCCGCGAAGTGACGCTGCCGCTGTCCCTGCCTGGCCTGGGGGCCGGTACGATCCTCTGCTTCGTGCTGGCGGCGGGCACCTACATCACACCGATGGTGCTGGGTGGGCCCGGCGATGCGATGTTCGCGAATCTGGTGTTCGAAGCGATCATCACGCAGCTGAACTGGCCGCTGGGGTCGGCGCTGTCGCTGGTTCTGCTGATACTCCTTGGTGCGCTCGTGATGATCTACACGCGTTATCTCGGCATCGATCAGATCGCCAAGAGTTTCCGCTGAGGCCGCCCCATGAGATTCAATCCCGCATGGTTCTCGATCTCCGCGTTCACCGCACTGGTGTACGGCTTCATGTTCATCCCGGTGATCATCGTGATCATGCTGGCGTTCAACGCGAACCAGTTCGGTGCGTTCCCGATGACCGGCTTCACGTTCCAGTGGTTCGTGGAGCTCTGGGAGAACGACGCGATCATGCGGGCGTTCCGGATCTCGCTCATGCTGGGCGCGTTGACCGCCGTGCTTTCGACGACGCTGGGCGTACTCGCCGCGCTCGCGATGGTGCGCTACGACTTCCCCGGCAAACGCCTGGTGTCGACCGCGCTGGTCGCGCCGATCCTGATCCCGGAGGTTGTCCTCGCCGTCGCGCTGTTGCTGTTCCTGCGCTGGCTGGGCCTGCCGAAGAGCTTCATGCTGCTGTTGGCCGGGCACGTGATTTTCACGCTCCCGTTCGTGGTACTGGTGGTGCAGGCACGCCTGGTCGGTATACGGCGGGAATACGAAGAGGCGGCGTTGAGCCTCGGCGCGAACGCCGTCCAGACCTTTTTCAGTGTAACGCTGCCGCTGATGCTGCCGGCCGTGCTCGCCGGCATGCTGTTCGCGTTCACGATTTCGTTCGACGACATCACCGGCACGCTGTTCTGGAAACCGGGCGGCGTTGAGACCGTACCTACACAGATCTTCGCGATGCTGCGCAACTCGATCAGTCCGGAGATCAATGCGCTCGCCGCCGTCATGGTGGTTGTAACCGTAGTGTTGCCGCTCGCCGGCGTCGCCGTTGCGCGAAGGATGGCCGCACGCATGCGTGGCCGCTGAGCGATCGCAGGAACGTCAACAGGCCGGTCCGATCGGCGGACCGCAAGACGATGATGGGAGAGGGGTCAATGAGTGATTCCAAACGATACGAGAAACTTCTGCAACGGTATCGCAATGGCGATATCGATCGACGTACGTTCATCAAGATGCTGGGCTTCGCGGGCCTCGCGGCGGGCGTGGCCGGCGGCCCGATGGGATGGATGACGCGGCAGGCCATGGCCGCGAAACCGGATCAGGTGCGGTTTGACGGCTGGGGCGGCGTGGTCTCCGAGGCCTTCCGCAAGCATGCCTTTGAGCCGTATCAGAAGGCGACCGGTATCGAGGTCGTCGACGGTACCTTCGGCAATGCGGACGAGTACCTGGCGCGAGTACGCAGCAGCCAGCCCGGCGCGTTCAACATCGCTCACCTTTCCGGGGTTTTCGATTATGCGCGTTATCACAACTTCGATCTGACTTCGGAGTTGAACGAGAAGAATATCCCGAACCTCGATCTGGTGATCCCGCGTCTGCAGGAGCCGCTGCGTAAAGTTACCAATGGATCGTTGTCGGCCGTGCCGTATGACTACGGCACTACGGGCATCGCCTACAACCGCAAGTACATCAGCGACGAGGAAGCGCAGGAGAAGGGTGCCCGCCTGCTGCTCGAAGAGAAGTACAAGGATCGGATCGGCGGTTGGGACGAGTGGAAGACGCGCATCTGGTACGGGGCCCTCCAGACCGGCCAGGATCCGAACGATATCCAGGATCCCGAGGCGATGTGGGAGGCCGTGCGCGAGCATCGCGGCCTCGTGCGCAAGTACTGGAGCTCCGGTTCGGAACTGATGAGCCTGCTCGCGGAGGAGGAGATCTACGCGACCGAGGCGTGGTCGGGCCGCATGGTCGCATTGCGCGAACAGGGTCACGACATCGGCTACATGGACCCGCCGGGCGGTCTCGGCTGGCAGGAGTGCCTGTTCGTGATGCGCGGCAGCCCGATGGAGGCCTGCGAAGAGCTGCTCAACTTCATGCTCGAGCCGGAGGTCGCGATCGCGGTGGCCGAGGGGCAGGGATACCCGCCCGCGCTGGATCCGCAGAAGGTCGATCTCGGCGACAAGATCCCGGATCTGCCCGCCTTCGACCCCAGCGGGAAGCTCGACGGGCTCAACTTCTTCGATCCGGCCTACTGGAACAGCAAAGAGCAGGAATGGTCGGAGACCTGGGGTCGGGTCAAGCGGGGTTACTGAGGCCAGGCAACCAACGGAAGATCACCCGTAGGCCGGCTTTTGCCGTAGGCAACAGCCGGCGTATCCGGCCCCGGCAGGTCTGGATCGCCGGCTGGCTCCCTTCGGTCGCAAGCCGGCCTACGGGAGTTGGGTGATGATCGCGAAAAACGGGCCACGGTGACCGGAGCCGTCGAATGACGCGCGCGTGTGCTCGCCGGCCGGAGGACAGGTACTGATGACGCAAGAAGCGGGAAACGCGGTCGAACTGCGGGGTATCGTCAAGCGCTTTGGCGACTTCACGGCGATGCACAGCGCCGACCTGGATGTGCCCGAAGGCAGCTTCGTGACCTTTCTGGGCCCGTCCGGCTGCGGGAAGACGACGACGCTGCGCATGATTGCGGGGCTGCTGGAACCGACCGAGGGCGACATCCGCGTCCGCGGGCGACGCATCAATGACGTACCGATCCATCGCCGCAATCTCGGACTGGTTTTCCAGAACTACGCGCTGTTTCCGCACAAGACGATTTTCGACAATGTCGCGTTCGGCCTGCGTTATCGCAAGGTATCGAAGGACGAGATCAAGCGCCGCGTGCAGGAGGCACTGGAACTCGTCCAGTTGCCCGATACCGGTGATCGTCTCCCGAATCAGCTCTCCGGTGGCCAGCAGCAGCGCATCGCGCTTGCGCGTGCCGTCGTGATCCGTCCGGATGTGCTGTTACTGGATGAACCGCTGTCCGCGCTCGATGCCAACCTGCGTGAGGAGATGCGCGTGGAACTCAAGCGCATCCAGCGTGAACTCGGCGTCTCGACGGTATTCGTGACCCACGATCAGTCGGAAGCGTTGGCGATGTCCGACAAGATCGTGGTGATGCGCCAGGGCGTGATCGAGCAGATGGGCTCTCCCGAGGAGGTCTACAACGAGCCGCGGACGGGATTCGTCGCCGGGTTCCTCGGCCATTCCAATATCCTGCCCGGCGCGATCGTCGGTCAGGAAAACGACTGCTTCCGCGTGCGCCTCGATGATGGGCATGAACTGCTCGCTCGACCCAACGCGGCGAAGACCCGCGCCGAGGGCGATCGTGTGCGGGTGGTGCTGCGGGCGGAGAAGCTGCTCCTGCGCGAGCGCCACGAAGCCGAACCGGGGGATTCGATCTTCGATGCCCGGGTTACTGCCGTCGATTATCAGGGACAACTCGCGCGCTATTTCGTGGACGCGAAGGGCACGTCCCTGCAGGCCATCAACCCGATCGACATGCGTCCATTCGATGAAAGCGCCAACGTTCAGCTGCGCCTCCGTGCGAGGGACTGTGTGCTACTGGACGATCACGACGACTGAACCGCAACCAGGGATCCGAATTCGTGACCAGCAGTCATGCCAACGCGGCGGCGACGCGCCCGCCCTCGAATCTGTTCTACCAGTCGCGCCAGCGCCAGCCTCTGCTCGACCGCGCCGAGGGCGTGTACATGTGGGATCGGGACGGCAACCGATACCTGGACGGCTGCTCGGGCGCGATGGTGAGCAATATCGGCCATTCGAATCCGCGCGTGCTGGCCGCGATGCAGCGCCAGATGGAGAAGGCGACCTTCGGGTACCGGCTGCATTTCGAGAACGAGCCGGCCGAGACGCTGGCGGCGCGGGTCGCCGGTCTCATGCCCGAAGGCATGGATCGCGTGTTTTTCGTATCGGGCGGGTCGGAAGCGGTCGAGAGCTGTATCAAGCTCGCGCGCCAGTATGCGCTCGCCGTCGGGGAGGGGAGCCGCTACAAGGTCATCTCGCGCTTTCCGAGCTACCACGGCTCGACGCTCGGCGCGCTTGCCGTGACCGGCTATGCGCCCATGACCGCGCCGTTCGCGCCGATGATGCACGAAATGCCGAAGATCGCGGCACCGACCTGCTATCTGGACCGGGACGGATTGAGCGCGGAGGAGAGCGGCCGGCGGTATGCCGACCTGCTCGAGGCGGAGATCCGTCGGCAGGGGCCGGAGACGGTGCTCGCGTTCATCATGGAACCGGTGGGCGGGGCTTCGACCGGTGCGCTGGTCGCTCCGGACACGTACTACCCGCGCATCCGTGAGATCTGTGACCGGTACGGCATTCTGCTGATCCACGACGAAGTGATGTCGGGCGCCGGGCGCACCGGCCGCTTCCTGGCGGGCGAACACTGGGGTGTAGCGCCGGATCTTGTCGCCATGTCGAAGGGGTTCGCGGCTGGCTACGCCGCGCTCGGCGCGGCGATCGCCCCGGGGCGCATCGTCGAACCGGTGCTGGATGCCGGCGGATTCATCCACGGCTTCACCTACGCGGGGAATCCCCTGGCCTGCGCGACGGGCAATGCCGTGCTCGACGAGGTGCTCGAACGGGATCTCATGACCAACGCCACCCGCATGGGCGCTCTGCTTCACGAGCGTCTGCGGTTGTTGATGGGACGCTTCGATTTTATCGGCGACGTGCGCGGTAAAGGGTTATTGCTGGCGCTCGAACTGGTCGCCGATCAGGAGACGATGGAACCTTTGCCAGCCGCGGCCATGGCATCCCGCCGTCTGTGCGAGATCGCGTTCGAGCGTGGACTCATCCTGTACTGGCGGCGCACGCGCGGGGGTGATCTGGGCGATCACATCATGGTCTGCCCGCCCCTGATCGTCACGACCGGGCAGATCGACGAACTGGTCGGGATGCTCGACGACTCGCTCGAAGTACTGCGCGGCGAACTCGGGAGATAAACATGGCGCGGAAGGTCATTATCACCTGTGCCGTGACGGGCTCGGTGCATACACCGACCATGAGCGATTACCTGCCGATCACGCCGGACGAGATCGCCGAACAGGCGATCGGCGCCGCGGAGGCGGGGGCGTCCGTTCTCCATCTGCATGCACGCAATCCCGCCGATGGGCAGCCGAGCCCGGATCCGGATGTGTTCATGCAGTTCCTGCCGCGGATCCGGGCGGCGACCGATGCCGTGGTCAACATCTCCACCGGCGGCGGCATGCCGATGACCGTGCATGATCGCATGCAGGCGGCGTTACGCGCCGAGCCCGAGATGGCGTCGCTCAATATGGGCACGATGAATTTCGGACTCTATCCGGCGGCCGAGCGCTACAGCGAGTGGAAATACGACTGGGAGCCGGCGTTCCTCGAATCCAGTCGCGACTTCGTGTTCCGGAATACGTTCGCGGATATCGAAACGCTGCTCGCGGAACTGGGCGAGGGTTGCGGTACGCGCTTCGAGTTCGAGTGCTACGACGTCGGGCACCTGTATACGCTCGCGCATTTCCTCGACCGCGGGCTTGTGCGGCCGCCGCTGTTCGTGCAGTTCGTGCTCGGGATTCTCGGCGGCATCGGCGCGGATCCCGACAACCTCGCGTTCATGAAGCGCACCGCCGACAAACTGTTCGGCGATGCGTACCGCTTCTCCGTGCTCGGCGCCGGACGTCACCAGATGCCTCTGGCCTCGATGAGCGCCGCCATGGGCGGGAACGTACGGGTGGGCCTGGAAGACAATCTGTTTCTCGACAAGGGGGTGCCGGCACGGAATAACGCCGAGGAGGTAACCCGTATCCGCGGCATTCTCGAGGGCCTGTCGCTGGAAGTGGCGACCCCGGCGGAAACCCGTGAACTGCTGGGGCTGAAAGGCCGCGATCAGGTCGCGTTTTGAGCCGCCGGCCATCAACACTGAATGAAAGGTGATATGTGAAAGTCTATTTCACACCTGCTCAGAAAACCCACAGGCCGGAGACATTCCTCGTGGCCGGTGCGCTGCGCCCGATCCCCGAGGTGCCCGAGCGCGCGGATCGGCTGCTGGGTGCCATTGAACGTCTCGGTCTGCAGGCGGAGGAACCGGTTGACGCCGGTCTTGCGCCGCTGGCGGCGGTGCACACACCGGAATATCTCGAGTTCCTGCAGAACATCCACGCCGAGTGGCAGGCGCTTGGTGGCAGCCGCGATGTCGTCCCGAGCGTCCACCCGAATTACCGCAACGGTGTGTATCCGCGCGCGGCGGTCGGCCGGGCCGGCTACCATCTGGCCGATACGGCCTGTCCAGTCAGCGCCGAGACCTGGGATGCGGTGCGCACGAGCGCCAATGCCGCCGTCGCTGCCGCTCATACCGTTCGCGAAGGCGCTCGCCATGCGTATGCGCTGTGCCGGCCGCCGGGGCATCACGCATACGCCGACATGGCGGGCGGCTTCTGTTACCTGAACAACGCCGCGATCGCCGCACAGACGCTGCGCACCGCCGTTGATCGCGTGGCCGTGCTCGACATCGACCTGCATCACGGCAACGGCACGCAGGGGGTGTTTTACCGGCGTGATGATGTGCTCACGGTCTCGGTCCACGTCGATCCGAGCGATTTCTATCCATTCTTCTGGGGGCATGCCTCGGAACGCGGCGAGGGGGCTGGACTCGGTTATAACCACAACCTGCCGCTGCCACTGGGCGCCGGTGATGACGCGTTCCTGGCGGCTCTGGAGGCGGCGCTGGCGCGGATCGAGGCGTTCGCCCCGGGCTGTATGGTCCTCTCGCTCGGGCTCGATGCGTCGGCCGAAGACCCGTTCGGCGGGCTCACGGTGACGAGCGATGGCTTTGCCGCGATCGGGCGCCGCATCGGGGCAGTGACGTGCCCCGTCGCACTGATCCAGGAAGGCGGTTACCTGAGCGACGTGCTGGGCGAGAACCTGTACCGATTTCTCGGCGCATTCCTGGAGGCGCGATGAACGGGACGGCCGACATCCTGATCGTGGGCGCCGGCATGGCCGGGGCGTCCGCCGGTTATTTTCTCGCGCACGATGGCCTGCGGGTGTTGCTGCTCGAGCGGGAGGCGCAGCCCGGCTATCACTCGACCGGGCGCTCCGCGGCCCTGTTCAGCGAGACCTACGGGCCGGCGTCCGTGCGACGGCTGTCGACGGCGAGCCGGCCGTTTCTCGTCGAACCACCAAAGGGCTTCGCCGACCGTCCGCTGCTGACCCCGCGTGGCCTGCTCGTGCTGGGCTCCGACGCGGAAGCCGGACGTATCGACGCGCTGGCCGCCGAGGGGCAGGCGAACGGGGCCGCGATCGAGCGGCTGGACGGCGGCGAACTGCCCGCTCGGGTACCGATCCTGCGCCCGGGGATATTCTCCTCGGGATTACTGGAGCCGGACGCCATGGACATGGACGTGGCGGCCCTGCACCAGGGATTCCTGCGGGGGCTGCGCCATGCCGGCGGCGCGGTGGTGAACAACGCCGAGGCCGAGCGCATCGAACGGACCGCGGATGGCTGGCGGATCACGACGCGTCATGGTGCCGTTTATGAAGCGCCGTTGCTGGTGGACGCGGCCGGGGCCTGGGCGGATGTGACCGCCGAGCAGGCGGGCGTGGCGCCACTCGGTCTCGTCCCGAAGCGTCGGACCGGCGTGATGATCGACCTGCCGGCCGGCACGGAGCCGGGCGGATGGCCGTTGACCGCGGATCTCGGCGAGACGTTCTACTTCAAACCGGACGCGGGCCGGCTGATGCTGTCACCGGCGGATGCGACGCCGACCGCACCGCAGGACGCGCAGCCGGAAATCGAGGACGTGGCGACGGTGATCGAGCGCTTCATGGAAGTGACGACCGTCGAGGTCGAGCGCCCGGGCGAGACCTGGGCCGGACTGCGCAGTTTCGTCGCGGACGGCGAGCCGGTCGCCGGCTATGCACCGGATGCCGCGGGGTTCTTCTGGTTGGCGGGGCAGGGTGGCTATGGTATCCAGACGGCCGTGGGCATGGGCCGGGCGGCCTGTGCGCTGCTGCAAAGGCAGCCATTGCCCGCGGATATGACGGCGCTCGGGCTGGCGGCCGATCAGCTGGCCCCGGATCGCCCGGGACTGAAGAAACCATGAGTGTGGCAACGGAAGACATTCGTCACGCGGTCGCCGGTCTCCGCGACGAAGCGATCGAGCGCCTGGCGGGCCTCGTGCGCGAGCCGAGCGTGCTGGGCGACGAGGCCGGGGCGCAGTGCCGGATGGCGGACTGGTTCGCGGAACTCGGGCTCGAGGTCCGACGGGTGCCGATCGATCTCGACGCCCTGCGCGATCGCGCGGGCTTCTCGCCGCCGCTGATCGATTACTCCGGACGCGAGAATGTCGTCGGTGTCCATCGCCCGGCGACAACCACCGGTCGGTCGTTGATCCTCAACGGCCATATCGACGTCGTCCCGGCGGGACCGGAACACCTTTGGACAGACCTCCCGTTTGAGCCCGTCGTGCGGGATGGCCGCATGTACGGGCGCGGTGCAGGTGACATGAAGGCCGGCATCGTCGCCTACACGACGGCCTTCGCCGCATTGCGCAGCCTCGGCGTGGAACCGGCGGCGCCGGTGTGGCTGCAGTCCGTGGTCGAGGAGGAATGCACCGGCAATGGCGCACTCGCCTGCCTGGCGGCGGGCTACACCGCGGACGCTGCCGTCATCCCCGAGCCCTTCGGGCAGTGCATGATGACGGCCCAGGTGGGAGTCATGTGGGCCCGCCTGCATGTGTCCGGCCGGCCCGCGCATGTGCTCGATACCTCCGCGGGCGTGAACGCGATCGATGCCGTATTCAGACTGTGTGACGTACTGCGGCAGATGGTGGAAGACTGGAACGATCCGGATTCGCGGCATCCGGCATGGGACGATCATCCGCACCCGCTGAATTTCAATCTTGGCCACCTCGATGGCGGCGACTGGACTTCGACGGTGCCGCCGGCAGCGGTCGCCGATGTGCGCATCGGTTTCTTTCCCGGCATGGCGCTGGACGACATCCGCGGGCAGGTTGAAGCGCGTATCGATGAGGCGACGCGGAATGATCCGCGTCTCACCGGCGTTACGGCGCGGGTCGAATGGCGCGGTTTCCAGGCCGAGGGCTGCGAGATGGATCCCGAAGATCCGATGATGCAGTTGCTGGCGGACAGCCACCGGGAGATCATGGGGCAATCCGCCGTGCATCTGGCATCGACCGCGACCACGGATGCCCGATTCTTCCAGCTCTACGGCGACACGCCAGCGACCTGCTACGGCCCCGCTGCGGATGCGATCCACGGCATCGACGAATCGGTCGATCTCGACAGCATGATGGATGTCGCTGCGGTGCTGGCCCTGTTCATCGCCCGTTGGTGCGGAACCCGTCCACTGACGGAACCGCAATGACACGTCACTGATTCACTCATTCTCCGGAGTCGAGACACGCATGAGCATCGAACGCCTCGATACAGGCACCCGCATGAGCCAGGCCGTCATTCACGGCGACACGATTTACCTCGCCGGACAGGTCGGTGACCCGGGCGACACGGCCGAAAAGCAGACCGAACAGGCGTTGCAGCGAGTGGACGACCTGCTCGCCCGCTGCGGCAGCAGTCGCGAACACCTCCTTCAGGTCACGATCTGGGTGGCCAGCATGGCTGCGCATTTCGATGAAGTGAATGCGGTCTGGGATGCGTGGGTGCCGGAGGGCGCGGCGCCCGTGCGGGCAGCAGGTGAGGCCAAGCTGGCGCTGCCGGAACTCAAGGTGGAGATCATCGCGGTCGCGGCCCGGGCATGAGCGGGGAGTCCGGCCCTGATCTGATGGACCGATCGGCGTTCCCGCACTGGACCCGCGAAAAGATCCGCTTCCAGGACATCGATCGGCTCGGTCACGTAAACAATGTGGCCATCACCATCTACGCGGAATCCGGCCGTGTTGAATTCCTGGATGCCGTAATGCCGACAGCGCTGACGGCCGGCAACGCGTCGATCTGGGTGATCGCGCGCCTCGACGTCCAGTTCCGTGCGCAGTCGCATTACCCGGGTACGGTGGAGATCGGGACTCGCGTTCTGCGCATCGGCAACAGCTCGATCACGCTCGGTCAGGGGCTGTTTGTGGGCGACCGCTGTATCGCCACAACCGAATCGGTGGTGGTGCTGGTCGATCCGGACACGGGGCGTGGCATGACGTTACCCGACGAGGTGCGGGAGGCTGCACGGCCGCTCGAGTCAGCCGGATAAACGCGTGCGTGCCGGCATTGCCCGGCGCATCCGCTTGACCGCACCACACCCGGATCGCAATGCCGGGGAAGCCGGCCTGGGTCCCTCAGTCACGGATGTCGAGTTCTCCGGCACGCGAACGCGCACTCACGACCTATCCGTACAAATACGCATGGTCGGGTGGCGTGTGGCGTGGAAATATCCCGATAACGGCTGAAAGGCGAGACCCCTGCACGCGGGATTCGCCACGCCGACTGACCACGGAGGATTCGGGATGATGACCGAGGCTGCGACGGCGAATCTTGCGGCACTCTGCCGCGACAATCTGGACCAGCTTGACCGGATCGACGGGCTGCTGGCCGGTCTCGATCCGGACGAGTACACCCACCAACAGGTTTCGGCGGATCCTATCGGCAAACATGTGCGTCATGTGCTGGAGCACTACGAGAGCCTGCTCCAGGGAACCGATGGACGCATTGACTATGAGACCCGTGCGCGGGACCCGGCGGTCGAAACGGATCCGCGGGTCGCCCGCGAGCGTATCGCCGGGATCCGTGAGCGTCTGGCGGTGCTGCCCAACCTGGATGCGCCCGTGTCGGTCCGGGTGCGGTATACCTGCGCCGCCGATGACCGGACCGTCACCGGGATCGAATCAACACTCGAGCGTGAGTGCCACTTCGTCCTGAGCCATACCATCCACCATATGGCATTGATCGCATTGCTCGCGCAGCGGCATGGTCACGGTGTGCCGCAAGAGTTCGGCGTGGCCGGTTCGACCCTGCGGTACCGCGCGGCGCTCGGGTGAGCGTGCGGCGGTGACGCGTCAGCGTTCGCCATCGTCGGCCCGGATGGGGCGCTCCCGGTAGGCCCCGACTGAACCCCGCCGGCATGTGGTGCCCGCGGCGTTCAGTCGGGTCTTACGGCGGCTGATGCCTGCGACGGGTGCCGTGCAGGTCAGGCCGCGGTCGCCATCAGATCGCGCTCGATTTCTTGCCGCAGGGCCTGCAACTGGCTGCGCAGGCTCGGCTCGCCGGCATCGAAATCGAACGGCTCGTGATGGAGCGCGCAGATCGTGCCGAGGATCTCGTTGTCCGGTCCGCGCAGCGGGAAGCCGAGGTATGTGCCCAGACCGAACTGGACGAGATCCTCGTTGCCTTCCCATTCGGGGTCCGTGCGGGCATCGCGCACCTCGAGCGGCTGGCCATCATTCACGACCTGCTCGCAGTAGAGCTTGTGACAGCCCGGGTTGACGCTCTTCGGACCGGCATCCCCCGGATGATAGCTGTCGCGTCGCGGTCCGGCACTGGCCGCCGTGACCATGTGCGTCGGGGTTGAGCGCATGATCAGCAGCGAGTCGATGCCGGTTTCGCCCGCGATGCGCTCAAGCGGTTCCGTCCAGCGCGGGCCAAATCCGTCATAGAACCGTTCGTCAAATACCGCAGCCATACTGTCACCTCCACATTCATTCTGTCCCCCTTTGCCGACAATGGCCCGGGAGCGGCTGCCAGTTTCGCGAATGGTGCCCGGCGCGGCCTATACGTAGTTCCCCATATTTCGCGCCGGGGTATCCGTGGCTACATTCAATCCGGAAGACGGTCGAATGCCCTGTTCGTACTGTCGCGGGGGAGCTGTGCACGCGCGCTGCAATGCGTGTAGTGGGCCGGTCCTCGCTGGCTCGCGAGCGCGATAATGGAGGTCCTCATGAGTGAAGCCGATCAGTCAGCCCGTTTCCGCTACCGGCTGTCGGGCCGGAGGGAACGCGAACAGGATGTTTTCTTCGAGGACGCCCTGGACCCGGCGCTGTGGGAGCCGGGCGATGAAGGCGAGTGGGATACGTGCTGGCATACCGGTATGCCCGAGCGTGCGGTTTTCCGGGCCACGGCGCCGAACCGCACAGTCAACCATATCCCCGGCAACAATTGCCTGACGATCAAGAGTCGCCTGGACGCGACCCTGCGCGCGATGCGCGAACGCGCGACAGCGGCGTACGGCGAGGGCAGTGCGCTGGCCTGGCGGACGGCCTTCGTCCCGACCGTCTACAGCATGCCGAGGGATTATCATGCACTGTTGTCAGCGGCGGCGGATAATCCCGATCAGCTCTGGATGCTGAAACCGAAAAACGGCGCACGCGGACGCGATATCCGGCTGCTGGACGATGTAGCCGAGACGCCGACTGATGACCGCTGGTTGGTCCAGGGGTATCTGCACCGACCTCACTTGATGAAGGACCGCAAATACGTCCTGCGCCTGTATGTCCTTGTGAGTTCGATCGAACCGCTACGCGTTTACGTATACGAACAGGGATTCGCCAAACTGGCGTCCTGTCCGTACACGCTCGAGGACCGGTCGAATCCCTACGTCCACCAGACCAATCCCGATGTGAATGCGCGCAACACCGATGCCGAATCGCCGGTCGTATTCATCGATTTCACGCGCTATCGCGCCTGGCTCCGGGAACAGGGACATGACGATCAGCTGCTGTTTGAACGTATTGACGATCTGATCGCCCTTACCATGATCGGGGCGCGCGAGCCCATGCGATCGGCGACCGCCCGTTTCGAGGCCGATCCACGTGGGTGCTACGAACTGATCGGACTCGACTGTCTGGTCGACGAAGACCTCAATCCCTGGCTGCTCGAATGCAATCTGAGCCCCTCGCTGGGGGTCTGTGCCGCCCCCAACGACGGTGGTGTCGTCGAGGAACAGGTCAAACACCAGCTGGTGACCGACATGGTTGCCCTGGTCGGGCTCAATGAACCCGACCGTCAGCGTGTCGGCGCCGATGGCACCCCGGAAGAGCTCGCCGCCGAGGCCGATGCGGAAGCGGGGCGTGCAGGGGGATTTCGGCGCGTATACCCGACAGCGGAACCCGAGCGGTATCTCCCGTTCTTCCCGTTCCCGCGGCGCGCGGACATGATCCTTGCGCGGCACGTCGCGGGCCGGCCCATGCGCAATCCGAGCGCACGCCGCTGGCGGGTCGCGGAAGTGATCGCCGACGATCAGCTCACGCTGTACGCCGAAGCCAGTGGAGAGGTCTTTGCGCCAAATCCGACGGCCTCATTGATCTGGCTGCATGCGAGCGACGGTGGTGATCCGGATACGGTGGTGCGCGAGGTCGTTGCCGCCAGCGGACTCGCACCCGACAGTGATCCGCAGGCCGTCGCCGCGGTTGAACGCCAGGTCTGGGATGCGTTTGCTGACTGGTCGCGCGATGGACTCCTGATCCAGACGTCGCCCCATGGGGCTGATCGGGAGGATACCGAACCACGGACGAATAGCGATGCGGGCCGCATCGACGTGGCGGAGCCTATCCATCGGCTGGGGCTTCTCTGTGGCGCAAACCCGCTCGAGGTTCGCGGCTGGAGCCGCCCCGCGTTTCGGCGCCTGGAACGGATCTTCGGACCCATGCAGCGCAGTGGTAGTGATGCGGCCGCACGACAGGTCGAGATCGTGCGATCGCGCCGCGGTTTCAGCGTGATGACCGATGGTACGGCCATCGCGGAAAACCTCTCACTTGCGGCGCTGGGGCCCTGGTTGGTCGAAGATTTCCTGGCACGGGCGCCGGAGGCCGGTGAAATCGCATTGCCGGCGGCACTCGTCCGGTTCCCGAGTACGGGCGACCAGTCTGCGCCGCGCAACGTGTTGCTGTGCCGAGAGGGGCGCGCTGCTGACGATCGCCTTGCACTGGCCATCCGCGAAGAAACGGGGAACGAGGTCAGCGGTGGTGTACGGATCGATCTGGCGGAGACCGGCTGTGTGCACGGGATCGGATTGCCCTTGCGGCGCGCGCATGATCCCAAAGCGACCGACGGATCGACACGCGGGATGCCACTCTGGTCGTTCGGCTGCACCGGGATACTGGAGGCATCGGAACCGGGACGCGCACTGCAGGCGGTCGAGGCCATCGTGATCGCGCGGAACGCGACGGATGAACATGGCAGTGACCAAGCCGAATGTATCGGGGTCCATGCGGCCCTCGCATATCTGCTGCCCCAGGTCTCCGAGCCGGGTGTGGAACACCCAGGCCGGCAGACCGTATCGCGTATCGCCGAATGGCTGCATGAACGGCCGATATACGCCGTTGATGCGGATATTTCGGTGGAACGGGTACTGGAACTGATCGCGACCGCGGACCGTGATGCGTCGACGGCGGATAACGCGGAAGCGGTCCGTACAACTACGGATTCTGCGGAGCGGTGATACCTGCCATGCTCAACCACACATTACGGAAGGCCACGATGCCGAAGTGATGGCCACACTGCGATTGCGCGGCAATCGCTGCACGGATGACAAGAGGAGGATCAGATCATGGGGGCGCCGATCAATACCGGAGACGAAACCCTCGATAACGTCGGCCGGCATGCGCACTGGTTCGTACGGGCGGCGTTCGTGTCCGTGTTTCTGTACATGGGTATCGACAAGTTCATGGGGAGCGGCATCGCCGGTTTTGCCGCGGCGATGGACCTGCCGTATCTGATGGCGCTGCCCGTAGCCCTTGCCGAAATCGGTGCCGGCGTGTTGATCGTGCTCGGCGCGCTGACCAACGGCTGGATTACCCGTCTTGGTGCCGTGATGACCGTACCCGTTCTTCTGGGTGCGATCGTCATGGAGCACTGGGGGCAGTGGCATTTTATGGCCACGCCGACTCACCCGCTCGGGGGCATGATGTTCCAGGTCACACTGCTGTTCGTGGCGCTGTACATCCTCGTGAGGGGTAATGATTTCTGATCGTTCCCCTCATGCCCGGGCGGTGAGCCGATCGAGGTGCGTTTTGACCTCGTGTAATGCGACTCAGGTCGCAAAGTCTCAGGAGGAGATATGTCTCAAGAAGAAGCGCAACGGCAGCAACTGCTTCGCAGGCTGTCACGCGGTATCGCCTATGCGGCACCGGTGCTGGCACTCGTGGCGGGCGTATCGGGAGGGCATGCGATTGTCTCCGATGCGGTCGCGGAAGACGGGTACCAGATGACCGTGGCTGAGGCCGAAGGTGAAGCCGAAGGCAAAGCGGAAGGCGAAGCCGAGGCCGAAGGTGAGGCCGAAGGCGAAGCTGAAGGTGAAGCCGAAGGCGAGGCCGAAGGTGAAGCTGAAGGCGAAGCGGAAGGTGAGTCCGAAAGCGGCTACTGAACAGTCGCTTGCGGACTCATGACGGGTATACCGTATCGGGCGCTCTGCCGTTCTCGCGAGCGGCCGAATCGCCCGGTGCGGTATACCTTTTGGCACAAGGCAGCCGTGCCACGATCGGGAGCAGCGGATTTCGGAATGCGATCGGGGTGACCGGCCATGCGTGAAATCCTGATCAATACCTGGGCGGTCGGCGGCATCGCCATCGGCATCACGGCCGGATCGCTGACGCTCTCGACGGCAACGGGTGACCCGCAATGGTTCGCCCGCTCCGGTTCCATCATGACGGTCTTCGGCCTGCTGCTGCTGGTGAAACACAGCGTCCTCTGCGCCGGCGCTGACCTCGAATCGGCGATGATGGAAAAGCTGCACTATCGGCGGGGCCATGCGCCGCCGGTTCGCGGCACGGTGGCGTATGAGCGCGATCTGTCCCACACGCGCAGGATCCTGATGGATGAGTTCGGCGGTTTCACCATGAGTCTGATCGGGACCGTGATATGGGGCTATGGCGATCTTCTGCTGCGGGGTCTCGGGTACTGATCCGTACTTTCCTCCCCCGAGGTCAAGCCGACTTGCGAGTGGTGCGGTCCCCGCCGTACGCGCTGTAGGCGCCTGCGCCGGGAGCAGGCTTGTAAGCCTGTTTCGTCGGCCTGTCGGGATGGCGTCGGCCGTGGGCCAGGGTCGACACCGCCCGCAAAGTCCAGGATCATGCTTTCGTCGTTGATCCTCGTCCGCGCGTCATGCGGCCAGCCAGGGGATGATCTCTTCTGGCCGCGGTGAGCGTTGTCCGTTTATCCATCGATCCCGACCGGCGAAACTTCCATGATCCGATTCGAATCGGTAACCAAGCGGTTTGACCGCGGCGCTCCGGCGGTCGATGACCTGGACCTCGAAATCCGCGACGGTGAACTGACCGTGCTGGTCGGTCCGTCCGGCTGCGGCAAAACGACCTCACTGCGGATGATCAACCGCCTCGAGGATCCGAGTTCCGGTCGCGTGCTGGTCAATGGCACCGATGTCATGAGCCAGGATCGGATCGAGCTCCGGCGCGGCATCGGCTATGTCATGCAGACCTCAGGGTTGTTCCCGCACCGCCGGATCCGCGCGAATATCGGTACTGTCCCGCGACTGCTCGGCTGGTCGCGGGCTACGATCGACCGGCGTGTCGAGGAACTGGCCGACCTGGTGGGCCTCGCACCGGATCTGCTGGACCGCTTTCCGCATGCGCTTTCGGGCGGGCAGCGGCAGCGCGTGGGCGTCGCGCGCGCGCTCGCCGCGGATCCGCCGTTGATGCTGATGGACGAGCCGTTCGCGGCGGTCGATCCGGTCGTGCGTGCGCATCTCCAGGACGAGCTGGTGCGGCTGCAGCGGCGTCTGGGCAAGACGATCGTATTCGTGACCCACGATATCGAGGAGGCGATCAGGATCGGTGACAGCATCGCCGTATTCCAGAATGGCGGGCGGATTGCACAGTACGCATCACCGACGGAACTGTTGGCGGCCCCGGCGAACGATTTTGTGGTCGACTTTCTGGGCCGTGATCGTGAGCTGCGGCGTCTTGCACTGATCGACGTGGCCGACGTGGGGGTGGAAGAAGCGCCGCTGGTCGTACCGGGGGACAGCGCCGAGGCCGCACGCGAGGTCGCACGGCGCCACGGGCGCGAGTGGGTGATCGTGGTTGATGATCAACAACGCCTCCGGGGTTGGCTCGCGGTCGATGCCTTGACCGGTGCCACGGTTGCGGATGCCGCGACGAGGCCATTCCGTTACACCGTGACCACTGGCGAGTCGCTGCGCGCGGCGGTAAACGCGATGGTCGCTTCCACCATCGGGGTGGCGCCGCGCGTCGACAGCCAGGGGCGGCTGGAGGGCGTGCTCACCCAAGCCAGTCTGAACCCGGTACTGGCATGAATCTCGTGCGCTGGTCCTGGATCGGCAGCAATACGGACCTGCTGCTCGACAAGACGCTGGAGCATATCCACCTGACCGGTCTGGCGATGCTGATCGGTTTCCTGATCGCGTTCCCGCTGGCGCTGGCGGCCATCCATTGGCCCCGGCTGTACGGGCCCTCGCTGGCCGCGACCGGGGTGGCCTTCACCATCCCCTCACTGGCGCTGTTCATCCTGCTGATACCGTTCACGGGGCTGTCGGTAGCGACCTCACTGATCGGGCTTACCATCTATACGCTGCTGATCCTGTTCCGCAACATCGTGGCGGGCTTCAATGGTGTGCCATGGGATATCAGCGAGGCGGCCAGGGCGATGGGATATACGCGCGCGCGGCAGTTGTTCATGGTTGAACTCCCGGTGGCACTGCCCGTGATCATGGCCGGTGTGCGGATCGCGGCGGTCACCACCATAGGGCTGGTCACGGTGACGGCGCTGATCGGGCAGGGCGGTCTGGGACAGCTGTTCATCACCGGTTTCACGCTGCAACGCACGACGCCGCTGATCGTTGGGTTTGTCCTGTCCGTGGCGCTCGCCGTCGTGGTGGATCTCGCTTTGGTGGGGCTGCTGTGGCTGCTGACGCCGTGGCGACGGGGTCGCGAATGATCCGATTACGGCGCCTGATCC
Source organism: Halofilum ochraceum (assembly GCF_001614315.2). NCBI lineage: Bacteria > Pseudomonadati > Pseudomonadota > Gammaproteobacteria > Chromatiales > Ectothiorhodospiraceae > Halofilum > Halofilum ochraceum. The sequence goes on along the minus strand of NZ_LVEG02000005.1, from coordinate 394,377 downwards.
TGCCGCGCTTTGCCGCTCCTGCGGCCGCAACGGTACTCCTGCTCGCGGTGTGCACCGTGTCGGCGGCGTGGGCCGCGGGTGCGGGCGGCGATGTCGGGATCCTTGTCAGTACCCTGAACTGGTTCGCCGATCCGGCCAACTGGCAGGGGCGTACCGGAATTCCGGTACGCACCGTCGAGCATGTGTACTACGTCCTGGTCTCCATGGGCATCGCCATGCTGATCGCACTGCCGCTGGGTATCGGTCTCGGTCATCTGGGCCGGGGTGGTCTGCTGGCGATCAACGTATCGAATATCGGTCGGGCGGTACCGGAATTCGGTGTGGTGATCCTCGTATTCCTGCTCGTCGGCTACGGCGACACACCGATCCTCGTGGCGCTGGTCGCTCTGGGCGTACCGCCGATCGTGACCAACAGCTATGTCGGTATGCGCTCGATTGACCCCGATATACGTCAGGCTGCACGCGGTGTAGGCATGACCGGCTGGCAGAGCCTGTGGCAGATCGAATTGCCGATTGCGCTGCCGGTCATCATGGCGGGTATCCGGACTTCGGCGGTGCAGGTCATGTCGACGGCCACGCTCGCCGCCTATGTGGGCCTGGGCGGCCTCGGGCGTTATCTGATCGACGGACTCGCGACACGCGAGCTGACGCAGGTGGTCGGGGGCGCCATCGTGGTCGCTTTGCTCGCGATTGCCATCGAGGCTATTCTTGCGGTGATCCAGAAGCAGGTCGTGTCGGAAGGTATTCGCGGTTGAGTGAATCCGGATCCCGTCGGTGCGAGAAGGACTCCGGACAGTAGCCGTAGACCGCTACCTTATCCCCTGAGCGATCCGGTACAGGCCGGAAAAGGAACGCGTTATGAGCATGAAATGGCTGCAGGTCACGCTTGCGGGCTTCATGATGCTGGCGGTGGCCACCACGGCTTCGGCCGCGCGCGTGGTCGTGGGATCAACCAATTTCGCGGAGCAGTTGATCCTCGCGAACATCTACGCCGAAGTGCTTGAAGATCGGGGTGTCGAAGTCGAAAAACGGCTCAATCTCGGTTCGCGCGAGATCGTCTATCCGGCGCTCACCTCCGGCGAGATCGATATCCTGCCGGAGTATACCGGGTCGTTGCTGGCGTACCTGAGCGAGGGGGGCGAGATCCCCGCGCGGGAATCCGATGCGGTGGCACGCCAACTCCGTGAGGCACTGCCGGATGGCCTGGAGCTGCTGGAACCGGCCGATGCGCAGAACAAGAATACGCTGGTGGTTCGCCCGGAGACCGCAGAGAAACACGACCTGGAGACGTTCTCCGATCTGGCGGCGGTGTCGGGTGACATGATCGTCGGCGGGCCGCCCGAGATGAAGACGCGCAAGACGGGGCTCGAGGGTCTGAAAGACGTCTACGGGATCGAATTCGCGCAGTTCCGGCCGCTCGACGCGGGCGGTCCCGTCACGGTCGGCGCACTGGAGAACGGCGATATCGATGTGGCGCGCATGTTCACGACGCAGGGTGTGATCGATGCGCGCGGCTGGGTCGTGCTGGCGGACGATAAGGGACTCGAGCCGGCGCAGAACCTGGTGCCGGTGGCGCGCGCCGAGGTGCTCAATGACACCATCCGCGGCGCGCTCAACGAGATCTCCGCGAACCTGAGCGACAGGGATCTGCAGCAGATGAACCGGGCGGTCGGCATCGACGAGCGCGAACCCGAGGATGTTGCGCGGGAATGGGTTCGCGACAACGGTCTGGTCGACGACTGATCCCGCCATTGCGGTCACGGGCCGGCTGTCGCCTCCAGTCGACAGTCGGCCCGCCATTGGATGGAGCCGCACGCCTCTTGGCGGGCTGGTCCGCTTCGGTCGCAAGGCGACGTGCCTGGCGGGCCAATGGTGACCTGAACGCGCGTATTGACCCGATTCGTATGTCTGCCTAGTATCGCGGGCTCTGGATTGGCGCCGATTTGACTGCATCAGCTTGCGGGCGCCTTATAAATACCGCTAAAGCGAGCTGGTTGCTGCCCGCTTTAGCCCCCATGGATTCACCGTAATCCGCCCGTTTACCGCACCGGGGGTTCACCGCCATGACCATCGACGACTGGTCCGAGTTCGATCCGGCGACGCGCGCTGTCCGTGCGGGCCACGTCCGCACACAGGAGTGGGAAAACAGCGAACCGATTTTCGCCACCTCCAGTTTCTGCTTCTCCTCGGCCGGCGAGGCGGCGGAATCGTTCGCCGGAAACCGGTCCGGCAACGTCTATTCGCGCTTTACCAATCCGACCGTGCGGGCGTTCGAGCGGCGCCTGGCGGCGCTGGAGGGTGGGAGCTGCTGCGTCGCGACCGGCTCCGGCATGGCCGCGATCCTGTCCACTTGCCTGGCGCTCCTGTCGAGCGGGGATCACATCATCTCTTCGACCGGTGTCTTCGGGGCCACGACCTCGTTGTTCAACAACTACCTGTCGAAGCTGGGCATCGACACGACCTGGGTGTCGCCGACGGATCCACGGCGTTGGCGTGAGGCGTTGCGGCCGGAGACGAAAATCCTCTATCTCGAGACCCCCACGAATCCGCTGACCGAGATCGCGGATATCCGGGCGATCGCCGATATCGCCCATGCGCACGGCGCGCTGCTGGTAGTGGACAACTGCTTCTGTACGCCGGCGCTGCAACGCCCGTTCGAATTCGGCGCGGATATCGTCATCCACTCGGCGACGAAATATCTGGACGGTCAGGGTCGCTGCATCGGTGGCGCCGTCGTCGGCGATGAGGAGACGGTCGGCGAAAAGGTGTTCGGGTTTCTACGCACCGCTGGGCCCTGCATGAGTCCGTTCAATGCGTGGGTGTTCCTCAAGGGTCTGGAGACGCTCGAGCTGCGCATGCAGGCCCACTGCGCACACGCATTCGAACTGGCGCAGTGGCTGGCCTCGCATTCGGCCGTCGCACGCGTGCATTACCCGGGCCTGGAAGACCACCCGCAGCACGAACTGGCGCGGCGCCAGCAGTCGGCGTTCGGTGGCATCGTATCGTTCGAGGTGGTCGGCGGGCAGCCGGCGGCGTGGCACGTGATCGATCACACGCGTCTGCTGTCGATCACCGCGAATCTCGGCGATGCGAAGACGACGGTGACGCACCCCGCCTCGACGACGCATGGGCGACTGGCACCCGAGCAGCGGGCGGCCGCGGGCATCGATGACGGCCTGATCCGCGTTTCGGCGGGGCTGGAGTCGGTGCGGGATATCCGCGCGGATCTGGCGCGCGGGCTGGATTCGCTCTGACGTTCCGGCCGCGCCGCCGGGCGGGTGCCCGGCGGCGCGGCCGTCCGTGACCCCCGATCAGTTGCTGGAGCCGGAGTCGGCTTCGCCGCCGCCGTCGGTGATCTCGATCTCCGCGTCATCGCGCAGCGAACCGACGTAGTCCTGGATCTTCTTGCCGACGAGTTCGTTGCGCAGTTCACGCTTCATCTGCTCGAAGCCCGGCTTCTGCGCCTCGCGGGTCTCGTCCAGCTGGATGACGTGCCAGCCGTACTGCGTTTCGACCGGCTCGGTCGTGTAGTTTCCGGGCTCGAGGGCCTTCACCTCGTTCATGAACGGCTCGACCATCTGCTCGGCGCTGAACCAGCCCAGATCGCCACCACGGCTCTTGGTCGGCCCGGTGGAGTTGTTCTTGGCGAGCTCCGCGAATTCGGCGCCATCGTCGAGCTGCTGGATCATCTCTTCGGCCTGCTCTTTCTCCTCGAGCAGGATGTGGCGGGCCTTGTATTCCGTGCCCTGGGTGTCAGCCGTCCGCTCTTCATAAGCGGCGCGCAGTTCTTCCTCGCTGACCTCGAAGTCCTGGAGCTGTGACCGGATCAGGTGCTGGGCGAGCAGGCTCGCACGCTGGCGCTCGATGGTGGCGGCGATCTCGGGCTGCTCGGGCAGTCCTTCGGCCTCGGCCTTCTGGCTCATCAGTTCGAGTTCGATCAGTTCCTGCAGCGCCTGGTCGCGATTCACGCCCTGGCCGCGCTGGGACATGGCCTGGATCTGGGACTGGAGGTCGACGGCGGTAAGTGCCTCGCCATTGACCCGGGCGACGACGTTTTCGGCGTCCGGTGCCGATGAGGCGCTTTGTTGATCGGTGGAGGCGCCGGATTCGCCGCCGCAGGCGGTCAATGCAAGCGCGCCGACTGCGAGTACGGCGGTAAGTGAGCGGTGGATCATTGGGTGGTTGTCTCCCTGATTGATGGACTTCTGTATGGACCGGGTGCTGGCGTAGGCCGCCCCGTGCGTCAGCGCGGCAGGACCCGTTTGAAGGGTTTCACTTCTACGTTGCGGTAGACGCCGGCCTCGATATAGGGGTCGGCGTCGGCCCACGCCCGGGCGTCTTCCAGCGAGTCGAATTCGGCCACGATCAGGCTGCCGGTAAAGCCGGCGTCGCCGGGATCGGCGGCGTCGATCGCGGGATGTGGACCCGCCAGCACGAGCCGGCCAGCCGCCTGCAGGGTCTCGAGCCGTTCGAGGTGGGCGGCGCGTGCGCTCGCCCGGCGCGCACCGCTGTCCTCGACGTCTTCACTGAGGATGGCGTACAGCATGCCTCTGCCTCCGGATGTAATGGTCTCTCCCGATCTCCGCGGGCCGGTCACGAACCAGTGGCCGGGCGTGAAGCGGGCTGTCGGGCAGTGTCGACGGGACGGCCTCGCATGGTCCATCCGACGCCGCAAGATACACGAGCACAGCCGGGCCCGGGATGAAGGATCTGTCACTCGCCCGCGAGCCGAGCCCGCGCGGCGCGCCAGGCGCGGAGCCCCGATGTGCCGGGCACAGGCCGACATGGTAGCGCAGGGTGCGGCGTGTGCGATATGCCGGCGGCGGCGTATGCAGATGGCGCCAACGGCGGCACAATGGTGTCGCCACCTCGCGTTATGGAGGCCCTGCCCCATGAGCCAGTTTTTCGCGATTCATCCCGAAACCCCACAGCACCGCCTGATCCGCCAGGCGGCGCGCATCATTCATGACGGCGGCCTGGTGGTCCTGCCGACGGATTCCTGTTACGCCATCGGCTGCCATCTCGATGACAAGGCGGCCGCCGAACGGTTGCGCCAGATCCGCAGGGTCGACCGGGATCACAACTTCACACTGGTCTGCCGGGATCTGTCCGAGATCTCGACCTATGCGCGTGTCGACAAGTCCGACTATCGACTGGTCAAAAGCCTCACGCCGGGACCCTATACGTTCATTCTGCGCGCGACGCACGAGGTGCCGCGGCGCCTCCAGCACCCCAAACGCAAGACCATCGGCATCCGCGTCCCGGACAATGCCATCTGTCAGGCGCTGCTGGCGGAACTCGGTCAGCCCCTGATGACGAGCACCCTGCTGCTGCCGGGGGATGATTACCCGATGACCGATGCGGCGGATATCCGCGATCGCCTCGAGCACCACGTGGATCTGGTGATCGACGGGGGCAGCTGCGGTCTGGAGCCCACCACCGTCGTCCGGCTGGACAACGATCGCGTCGAGGTCACCCGGCATGGGCGCGGGCCGGTGGATTTCCTCGAGGCGACCCCGTAACCGACGAAAAAACGGCGCTGACCCGGGCGGGCGTGGCCCGGGTTGGGCGCCGGCGCTGTGCGTGGCGTATAATCGCGCGCCTTGCCGTATTCCATCCCGACCAGAGGTCGAACGCTTGAGTTCCGTACCATCCCAGAATCAGCGCGTGCTCTCGGGCATGCGGCCCACGGGCCATCTCCATCTCGGCCACTATCACGGTGTCCTGAAGAACTGGGTCGAGCTGCAGCACAGCTACGAGTGCCTGTTCTTCGTCGCGGACTGGCACGCGCTTACAACCCATTACGAGGATCCTGGCGACATCGCCGGCCACGGCTGGGACATGGTCATCGACTGGCTCGCCGCGGGTGTGGATCCCGGCTCCGCGACCCTGTTCCTGCAGTCGCGCGTCCCCGAACACGCGGAACTGCACCTCCTGCTGGGGATGTTGACGCCGCTGGGCTGGCTGGAGCGCGTGCCGAGTTACAAGGATCAGCAGGAGAAGCTCAAAGAGCACGACCTGGCCACGTACGGTTTTCTGGGGTATCCGCTGCTGCAGAGCGCCGACATCCTGATCTACCGGGCCGGACACGTTCCGGTCGGCGAGGACCAGGTCTCGCATGTCGAATTGACGCGGGAGATCGCGCGGCGGTTCAACCACTTCTATGGCCGCGAGGTGGATTTCGAACAGAACGCCGAGCGCGCCATCCACAAGATGGGCAAGAAGAATGCCCGCCTGTACCGCGATCTGCGCCGGCGCTATCAGGAGCAGGGCGACGAGGACGCGCTCGACGTCGCGCGCGCGCTGCTGGAATCGCAGCAGAATATCTCGGTGGGCGATCGCGAGCGGCTGTTCGGGTACCTGGACGGCTCGGCCAAGGTCATTCTGCCGGAACCGCAGCCGCTGCTGACGGCCGCGCCGAAGATGCCGGGCCTCGATGGCCAGAAGATGTCCAAGTCCTACAACAATACGATCTCCCTGCGCGAGGATCCGGACGCGGTCGCGAAGAAGGTCCGCACCATGCCGACCGACCCCGCCCGGGTCCGCCGCAGCGATCCCGGCAATCCGGAGAAGTGCCCGGTCTGGCCGCTGCACCAGGTGTATTCGGACGAATCCACCCGCGAGTGGGTCTGGGAAGGCTGCACGACGGCGGGTATCGGTTGCCTGGAGTGCAAGCAGTGCGTCGTCGACAGCGTGCTCGAAGAGCTGGCCCCGATGCGCGAGCGCGCACGCGAGTACGAGGACGACCCGGGGCAGGTGCGGGCGATCCTCTCCGAGGGCACCGAGGCGGCGCGCGACATGGCCCGCGACACGCTCGAGGAAGTACGCCGGGTGATGGGCCTGGTCCAGCGCTGATGGTCTGCGGGCCTCACGGGAATCGGGTATGACGGCGGACGGGACAACCGATCCGGCGGTAGCGGCGACGCAGCAGGAAGAAATGCCGTTCGCCCTGATCCGGGGTGAGCCGCTGACCGAACTGCCGCGCGATCTCTACATCCCGCCGGACGCGCTCGAGGTGATCCTGGAGGCGTTCGAGGGGCCGCTGGATCTGCTGCTGTATCTGATCCGGCGCCAGAACCTCGACATCCTCGACATCCCGATCTTCGACATCACGCGCCAGTACATGGAGTACATCGCGCTGATGACCGATATGCGCCTGGAACTGGCCGCCGAATATCTGCTGATGGCCGCCATGCTGGCGGAGATCAAGTCGCGGATGCTGCTGCCACGCCCGGAGCCGGAGGACGAGGAGGAGGACCCCAGGGCCGAGCTGGTCCGCCGGCTGCAGGAATACGAGCGCTACCGGCGCGCCGCCGAGGAGCTCGATCGGCTCCCGCGGGTCGAGCGTGACGTCTTTCCGGCCGAGGCGGAAGCGCCACCGATCGAGAAACGTGCGCCGGAGCCCGATGTCGATCTGCGTGAACTGCTCGCGGTGTTCGCCGAGGTGGTGCGGCGTGCCGAGATGTTCAGTCACCACGATATCGAGCGCGAACCCCTGTCGGTCCGCCAGCGCATGTCCGACGTGCTCTCGGCCCTTGGCGGTGGCGCGTTCGTCGATTTCCGCTCGCTGTTCCGGCTCGAGGATGGCCGCGCCGGCGTGGTGGTCACATTGCTCGCGACGCTGGAACTGCTCAAGGAACATCTGATCGAGGCGGTGCAGTCGGAGCCGTTCGCTCCGATCTGGCTGCAGGCGGTGGAGGGCGCGCGGGCATACGCCGACACCGAAACGACGGAACCGGATGAATATGGCGATTGAAGACCACGAACCCGATCCCGGCACGGAGGGCGCGGACGACGCATCTGCGGATCACGGGGATGGACCGGTAGACGACGGCCCGGAACGGGACCCTGATCGGGCGACGGTCGATTCGCGGGCAGACGTCGGTGATGATGCGCCCGGCGAGAGCGCCGACGAGGCCGTGACGGATGAACCGACCGCCGAGGCGGTGAATGAAGGGTCCGCGGACGCGGCGGCCACCGGTGACGGTTATGCGACGGAGTCGATCAAGCGGATCCTGGAAGCAGCGTTGCTGGTGGCCGGGCGCCCGCTCGCGATCACCGATTTCGAGAAGCTGTTCGGGGGGAGTACCGAAGCGCCGCCGCGCAATGCGATCCGCGGCGCACTGGCCGAGCTGGCCACGGACTGGTCCGGGCGCAGTCTGACACTGCAGGAGGTCGCCAGCGGCTGGCGCGCCCAGGTGCGCGCCGAATTCGAGCCGTGGATCGCGCGGCTTTGGGACGAAAAGCCGCCGCGCTATTCCCGTGCCCTGCTGGAGACGCTGGCGATCATCGCCTACCGTCAGCCGATGACGCGCTCCGAGATCGAGGACATTCGTGGCGTGTCGGTCAGTTCGCAGATCATCCGCACCCTGAGCGAGCGCGAGTGGATCCGTGTGGTGGGACACCGCGAAGCGCCCGGACGGCCCGCCATGTATGGGACCACCCGGGAGTTCCTGGACTACTTCAATCTCAAGACGCTGGATCAGCTCCCGCCGATCAGCGATATCAAGGATCTGGAGGGCCAGTACCCCGAACTCGGTTTCGAAGCGGAGCCGGCGTCCGGGGCGGGGGCATCGGGCGAGGGAGCGGTTGCTGCACCGGACGATGGAGCGGCATCACCGCAAGGCCACGATGTCGATGATGGGCACACGGCTGAGACCCCGGAAGGAGAACGGACGGGTGCCTCCGCTGACGGGGACGATACGAATACGGGTAGTGAGGACGGCGACGATTTTCCGGACGACGCACCCGCCGCGGAGGAAGCGCCAGCCGATATGGATACGCCGTCCTCCACGGACGACGATGATCCGGATCAAGACGACGCGGAGGAGTCACCATGCACCCCTGCCTCGTAATCCGTCACGGCGCGGCCGAAGACCGTGCCCCGTCAGGGCTCGACGCGGATCGGGCGCTGACGGCGGACGGACGCGCGATGATGACCGATGTGGCACGCGGACTCGCGGTCACCGCGCCCGCGCCGGCCGTGATTCTCAGCAGTCCATTCAAGCGGGCGCGTGAAACAGCCGATATCGTCGCGCAGGCCTTCGGCGGTTTTCCCGTGGAAGCACTCGACGCGCTCGGCTCGGGTGCCTCGGCCGCCGATATCCTCGCGACGCTCGCGCACCGCTGCGAGCAGCCGGGCGGCGGTTTTGCCGTCGTTGGCCACGAGCCCGATCTCGGCCGCTTTATCAGCTATGCACTGGCTGCATCGGCACGCGGATTCCATTCCCCGCGCAAGGGCGGAGCCTGCCTGCTGGAATTCCCGGCGACCCCGCGTGCGGGTAACGCGACCCTGGACTGGGTCATGGAACCGCGCCACCTGCGCGCGGTCGGGCTCCAGGCGGACGCCGAATCCTGACCCGCGGATACGGGCCGGGAAGATACCGCGCGGTCAGCGCCGCAATTCGTGGTCGCGATAATGCGGGTCGCACCAGCAACGGGGCAAAAGCTCGCCGGAGGGAAACAGCAGCGAGGACTTGCTGAAGGTCTCCGGTTCCGGCAGGTCCTCGCCCCAGTGGTAGCGGCCGCGCAACTCCGGGCAGTGCGGATCCATCAGTTCATGCAGATCGAGTACCTCGACCAGATGACGGCTCGTGGCTTCGCGCAGAAACATGGCGTGTTCGTCCGACTATCCGTTCTCTCCGACCGGCCCGGATCATCTCCGGCGTGAACAGGAACAAGCTTACTTGATCCGGATCCGGCCCTTCATCCCGGCGGGGTAATGCCCGGGGATATGACAGGCGAATTCGACCGGTCCCGATTTCGTGAAGCGCCAGGTCAATCGGCCCGTCTCACCGGGCTGAATCACCATTCCGGTTGGATCGTTGGCCATGTGGCCGGCCATGTCCTCCAGGGCCATTCCCTGCATCTCCTTTTCGTGTGCTTCCTGGCCCGTCGGTGTTCCGAGCGTGAATGAATGCTGCAGTTGGCCAACGTTCCGGACCACGAAACGGATGGTATCGCCGGCTTCGACGTCGATCCGGTCCGGCTCGAAGCGCATCGTATCGTGCGCGATCACTTCGACGGTGCGATCGGCATCTCCGGGATCCGCGGGTTGGCCAAAGGCGACCTCATGGCCACCGTTTCCGTGTCCGTCCTGGTGGCCGTGACCCCCCTCATGTTCTCCCGCCGCAATGGCCGAAGCGAGGGGTGCGAGGAGCAGTGCCAGAGGCATGAACCTGATAATTGTTCCAGATATGCGTCGTATCATATTGAAAAAACGTGTTTCTCTTGCGCTATTGTAAGCCCGCTCATGTTGCCCGGGGCTCCCTCGGAACGGCCTGGCGGCCGAACCGAGCGTTATGGAGCAACCGCCGCCCGTGAACGATTCACGGGTCTCGGCGCCCGCGGCGATCAACGGCGTTACCTCCGCTCGGAGGATCGCCCTGGTGAACGCTCTGATCCGCTTGCAGGGGCACTGCGTCGCCGATCGCGTGGGCCGGTCCGGCGGCCAGGCGTCGGTAATACGACTCGTGCGCGGGAGATCCCGGCGGCCAGTTCGTGTTGAATCGTTTACGCCACCCATCGCCATCGATCGTGATCGGGATGGCCTCGTAGCGCAGGCCATCGGCGGTGATCGCGTACAGCGCGTCCGGTGCGGGTCGGTCGATCGGGGCAATGCGGCTCACCAGGACCTCGTCGACCCGCCCGCGGAAATTCGGCATCCCTGCAGAACCATTGTTGATGACCGGGACGCCAGCGGGTATTCCGGTCCATGGCAGGCAGGTGTGGGTGCAGGCGAAGGCATCGACCCGCGCGGCTCGGGCCCATTGGCGCACGGTGGCGGCGTCGGTCCCGGGCGCCGCGCCATTCATCCGCTCGACGGCCAGTCCCCAGCCCGCCAGGGCGTCCGGATCGCCATGGATCACGCCGACGGTACGGTCGGCGATCCCGAGCCGCAGCAGCCGGGGGAGGGTGGCGAGCGCGTCCGTTGCGCCCGGTAACCCGGCCGCGGTGGCGCGCAGCTGTTCGATGATTTGGTTCGAGCGCTCAACCGTCGCGTCGTCGATGAACTCCGGATAAGCGCAGCCGCAACCGGCTTCGTCATCCGGGGCCGCGAGTTCGGCCTCCACATTGCCGGCGAGGGCCGTGTGCGCGAGGACATGCCGCTGGATCGTGGCGAAATCCTCGGGATCGGTATCGAACCAGTGGAAATCCCCGTTGAAGATCAGGCGCGTGCGGTCCCGATCGCGATCCGCGTCGGCGGCGACACGCGCCTCGATGGCCGCGAGCGCGTTCACGTTCCCGTACAGGCCGCCCACGATCCATGCCGCATCGGCGGCCAGCGAGGTCGCATCAACGAGCGCGCCGGCGCCGTGGCGATACGACAGCGGACAGATGCGGCCCCGCGCGTTCACGGGATCAACTGCGGGCGAGGAGCACATACAGCGCCCCGGAACCGCCGTCGACCGGGCGGGCGCTGCAGAACGCCATGACCTCGGCGCGGCGCCGCAGCCAGCCGGCGACGGCGGGCTTGAGAATGGGGCCCTCGTTGGCGGAGCGGCGCCCCTTGCCGTGGATGATGCGCACGCCGGTCAGTCCCCGCGCCCGGCAATCGAAGAGGAAATCCCGCAGCGCCACCGCCGCCTCCGCGCGAGTGAACCCGTGCAGATCGAGTTCGGCCTGCATGGCGTACTGGCCCCGGCGCAGCCGGCGCAGTACGCGCCGCTGGATGCCGGGACGCGCGTGAAACAGCTCCTCCGCCAGATCCTCATCGGCGTTGTCGAGCGCCCCGGAAGCCAGTGCCTCCCGCGCCTCGGCCTCATCGGCCTCGCGCTGGCGTGCGCGCGGCTCCGGCCGCGGGCGCTCGGCCTCGGGTGGTCGCCGGTCGGTCTCGATGGGATCGACCTCCGCCATGGCCTCGCGGAACAGCCGCCGTTCGTCTTCCGGCAGATTGTCGGACCGGTCGCTCATGGCCGCAGTATAGGACCGCCGGGGGTGGTGATGCAGCCGGGGCGCCGGAAACGTGTGTTTGGGGTTCTCGCCAAGGCGCGAAGCACGCCAGGGGACGCGAAGAGAAACCGTAGGAGCGGCCTTGGCCGCGAACCGCTCTCCAGTGTTGCGGCCGGTTCGCTCATTACCTGCGCACGCTTGCTCGGGAATCCAGGCAATCACGTTTGCCAGCTGAGCTGATCGATTGACCGAGGGACCGTGGACGCGGACACCGGTTCGCGAGCAAGCTCGCTCCTGCTCTCTCTTTTCACCTCCTGGGCGTCCCTTGGCGTTCTCTGCGCCTTGGCGAGAACCAAAAAACACACCCACCCCCGAAACTTTCCCGCCAGGCCCCAGGCCGTGAACGCCGGAGCCCGAGGGCGAACGCGCTCATGCCGATCGCCAGCACAGCCACGCTGATGAGAAGCAGGCGGTCGTACTTGTGATCGAGCCCGGTCAATGGCTGCAGCACCGCGATGTAACCGGAATTCTCCACGAAATAGAGGACCGCACCCGCGATGGCCGCCGCGAACGCGACGCTGAAACTCCAGCGTGCGACATCGCGTCCGCCCCAGATGCAGAATACGATCACCGGCGTGAGGAACATCGAGGCCGTACCGCTCACGGCGACGGCCGCGAAAAGATCATCGGTGCCGACGAATACCAGCCCTACGCCACCCACACAGAACAACAGCATCGCGATGCGACCGTTACGGGCGCTCGCGCGGGCCAGGCCCATATCCTGGATCGCGAGTTTCGAGGCGCTCGAGAAGGTCGAGTCGAGCGTCGAGGAGGCCGATATCACCAGCGCCGCCGCAAGCATGATCGTCGCGGGGCCACCGAGCAGTCGTGCCAGCGTGTCGAGCAGGGCTTCACCCTCGCTGGCATTGAGGCCGGCGAAAACACCGAGCAGTCCAAAGGCGAGGATGCACAGGGTCGAGATCCACGCGGCGTGCATGAAGCTCCGGCGTGTCGAATCACGATCCGCGATGAACCCTCGATCCATCATGACGGGGTCATGCAGCGGGTAGCTCCAGACCTGGAGCAGTGCGACTGCGAGCAGGATCCAGCCGGGACCGGCGGCATCCGGACTGCTGCCGATAACGGCCGGTAAGTCGAATGCCGGGTGAATGAACATCAACGCGCTGAGCGCAGTGATCAGGGCCAGTAGCAGGGTCATCTGCAGGACATCCGTGCGCAGCGAGGCGCGCAGCCCTCCGGTCATCGAGTACACGAGGGTAATGCCGGCAACGGCCAGTATCGCGGCGGTCGATGCGCCGCCACCCGCTGCCTCGAAAACGATCCCGACCACCAGCAGGTTGGCGAACACCTCGCTGAGCAGGCGCAGGGAGACGAGGCCGTTGAAATATCCGGTGCCGAGGGCCCCGAAGCGCTCGCTGAGGAAAGATTGGACGTTGCCATTGCCGTGGTGGAACCGCAGGCGGTCGATGATCAGCCAGCCGGTCAGGAAAGACCCATAGTAGGCCGCATAGGCGAGGGCGCCGGCGATGCCGTAGAAGTACCCGAGGATGCCGGCATTGAGCAGAGACCGCGCGAAGATCCAGGTTGTCACCTGCGAGAAAGTGAGGGTGAACACGCCTGGCGCGGCCCCCATGTCGTTCCAGCCGCGGAAGAAGCCGTCGGCGGTGCGCACCCGTGGGGCGATCACGATACTGATGAGGGCGACAACCGCGAGCAGGGCGACTAATGGCGTGAAATGACTGTCCAGCATAGAGGCAGCTCCGGTGGTTGCGGGCTCGGGTGACGGTTCGCGGGTTAGTCTTTGCCGATTCCGTAAAGTTCCCGGATCAAGCCGCTGCGCTACCCGCCGGGATTCGCGTATAGTTTACGGTTATTTCGCGCCGGTGTGCGTCGCGCACGTGGCCAACCGATGACCCAGGCATGCATATACTGATTTCCAACGATGACGGTTTTCGTGCCCCCGGCCTGGCCGCACTCGCGGCGGCGCTGGAGTCGGTCGCCGAGTGTACCGTCGTGGCCCCGGATCGCGATCGCAGCGGCGCGAGCAGCTCGCTGACGCTGGATCGGCCCCTGCACGCCCAGCGCCAGGACAACGGTTTCATCGCCGTGCAGGGTACGCCCACCGATTGTGTGCACCTCGCGATCAACGGGATGCTGGACCGGGTGCCGGATATGGTGGTGAGTGGCATCAATCACGGCGCCAATATGGGCGATGATGTGCTCTATTCCGGCACGGTGGCCGCCGCGATGGAGGGCCGTTTTCTCGGGCTGCCGGCGATCGCGGTATCGCTGGTCGGCGAGCGTCAATTCGACACCGCGGCCCGGGTGGCGCGCGAACTCGTCGAACGCCTTGCCCGCGATCCGTTGCCGGCGGACACGATCCTGAACGTCAATGTGCCGGATCGCGCGTGGGAAGATATCGATTGCTGGAGCGGTACGCGCCTCGGCAATCGCCATCGCTCCGAGCCCGTGCTGGTCGACCATGATCCGCGTGGGCGTACGTGCTACTGGATCGGTCCGCCGGGGGCGGAACAGGATGCCGGTGAAGGTACGGACTTCGATGCCGTGGCCCGCGGGCGCGTATCCGTCACACCGCTGAACTGCGATCTCACGCGGTTCGATACACTGCCACGACTGGGGGAGTGGATGGCAGTATGCTCCGACGCCTGACCCGTAACGACATCGTCGGTGTCGGTATGACCTCGCAGCGCACGCGGGATCGCCTGATCGAGCGTCTGCGCGACAAGGGTATAGCCGACGAGCGCGTCCTCGAGGTGATGCGCCATGTACCCCGACACCTGTTCATGGACGAGGCGCTGTCGACCCGGGCCTATGAGGACAGCTCGTTGCCGATCGGCTGCGGGCAGACCATCTCGCAGCCGTTCATCGTGGCCCGGATGACCGAGGCCCTGATCGCCAGCCTGCCGGCCGGTGGGGGGCGGGTACTCGAGATCGGGACCGGCTCCGGCTACCAGGCGGCCGTGCTGTCGGGGCTGGTTGAATCCGTCCATACGGTTGAACGGATCGGCTACCTGCTCGAGCGCGCGCGTGAACGGTTCCGTCAACTGGAACTGCGCAATATTCACGTCAAATATGCCGACGGGCACATGGGCTGGCCGGACCAGGGGCCTTTTGACGGGATCATGCTGACGGCGGCCCCCGAACGCGTTCCGGATGAGCTGTTCAGTCAGCTCGCGCCGACGGGGACGCTCATTGCGCCGGTCGGTGGCGCCGCGGGCCAGCGCCTGTTCGCGTATACCCGCACCGGCGACAACGGCCTTGAACGGCAGGAACTGGACATGGTCAGTTTCGTGCCCTTTCTTGGCGGCAGGGACTGAGCGGCGTGCGTCTGTTTGGCCCCCTGTACGACCGCGTGATTACCTGGTCCGGGCACCGCCATGCGCCGCGCTACCTGGCCGTGCTGTCGTTCACCGAATCGTCCTTCTTCCCGATCCCCCCCGATGTGATGCTGGCACCGATGGCGGTCAGCCGGCCCGAACGCTGCTGGTGGTTCGCGCTGATCACCACCGTGGCCTCGGTTGCCGGGGCCCTGCTGGGGTATGTGATCGGCTACTTCGCCCTCGAGCTGTTACTGCCCTGGATCGAAGAGGCGGGAATGCTGCGCGAGTACCGTGAGGCGGTCAGCTGGTTCAATGCATGGGGGCTGTGGGTCGTGCTGCTCGCGGGATTCACGCCGCTGCCGTATAAGCTTTTCACCATCGCGGCGGGCGCCCTGAATCTGGCGCTGATCCCGTTTCTGGTCGGTTCATTCATCGGGCGCGGCGCGCGCTTCTTCCTCGTGAGCGGGATCGCCGGCAAGGTTGGTCCCCGGGTTGAGCCCTTCCTGCGCCGCTGGATCGAGTGGTTCGGCTGGGGCGTGCTGGCGCTGGCCGCCGTCGTCTGGGTGATGTACCGGGGCAGCGGATGAAGCGGTGGCTCGCCATCGGGCTCGCGGGTCTGCTGATCGCCGGATGTGCGGGCAGTCTGGTCGGCAATCGCTTCCGGCCGGAGGTCTATACCGTGCGCTCTGGTGACACCCTGTACTCGATCGCCTGGCGCTATCACATCGATCATCAGAATCTGATGCGCTGGAACGGCATCGATAATCCGCGGAATCTTCGTGTGGGGCAGCGGCTCAGGCTGAGGCCCGATGGTGTGGCGGGTTCATCGTCGACGGCCTCGACGGCCACGGCGTCGACCGGACCGCGCGAAGCCGAGCCCGCTGCCCCGTCCAGAGCGAATCGCAAGGATACCGGCAGCAGGACCGAGGCCGGCTCCGGCGCGAGCGCCGCATCAACAGCGAGCCCGGAACCGGCTGAACGCGCACCGTCCGGTGATCCGCCCGGGCGCTGGCGCTGGCCGACGCGCGGGACGGTCGTGGCGCGTTTTGGGGACGGCCGGGCCGGCGGCCGGGGTGTCGATATCACCGGGGAGCCGGGGCAGCCGGTCCACGCGACGGCGGCCGGGGACGTCGTGTACAGTGGCGACGGACTCAAGGCGTACGGCAGGCTGCTGATCGTTCGCCACGAAGGCGATTTTCTCAGCGCCTATGCCCATAACAGCGAGCTGCTGGTCGCCGAGGGTGATCGGGTCGCGGCGGGCCAGCCGATCGCGCGGATGGGTCGAACCCGTGAGGGGACGGCGCTGCTGCATTTCGAGATCCGGCGTGGCGGCAACCCGGTGGACCCCCTTGACTATCTGCCCGATCGCGAGTGATATGGCGCGCGTAATACGGGTCGTCACGGACGATCGGCAATGGCCGTCATGGCCACGGTGAGACCCCGATGAGTGACAAGGGCGAGAAAGACGAAAACGGTGGCGTCGACCCGCGCGCGCGCGATGACGACCCGTTGTCCGACCAGACCCCGCGCGACGCCACCCCCCGAAAGGTCGCAGAGAAAAAATTCGGTGTACGCGAGGCCGACGCGACCCGGATGTATCTGCAGGCCATCGAGTTCTCCACGCTGCTCACCGCCGAGGAGGAACGGGACCTCGCACGCAAGGCCCAGCAGGGTGATGTGCAGGCGCGGCGGCGGATGATCGAATCCAATCTGCGCCTGGTCGTGAAGATCGCGCGCCGGTACATGAATCGCGGACTGCCCCTGCTGGACCTGATCGAAGAGGGCAATCTCGGTCTCATGCACGGAGTCGAGAAATTCGATCCGGAACTCGGCTATCGCTTCTCGACCTATGCGACCTGGTGGATCCGCCAGACCATCGAACGCGCGCTGATGAACCAGACGCGCACGATCCGGCTGCCGATCCACATCATCAAGGAAATCAACACGTACCTGCGGGCTGCGCGGCGACTCGGCCAGCAGCTTGAGCGTGAGCCGACCCCCGAAGAGATCAGCGAGTTGATGAACCGTCCGCTCGCCGACGTCGAGCGCCTGCTGCGCTACAACGAACGGGTATCGTCGGTCGATGTGCCGGTGTCGCAGGACAGCGAGCGCCCGCTGCTCGACCTGTTGCCCGACGAGTCCACGCCCGATCCGGCCGTGATGCTCGAAAACGCCGATGTCCAGTCGCATTTTGACGAGTGGCTGAACGAACTGGGCGAGAAGCAGCGTGAAGTGGTGATCCGCCGCTTCGGTCTGCGCGGATACGAGAGCGCGACCCTGGAGGAGGTGGGGCGTGAGCTCGGTGTCACGCGTGAGCGTGTTCGCCAGATCCAGCTCGATGCACTGAAGAAGCTGCGGCGCATACTCGAAGCGCGGGGCTACTCCGTCGAAACGCTCTTTTACCCCTGAGCGGCTGACCCGGGAGGCTGCCCGGGTTTCTCGGACCGCCTCCTGAATACCGGCAGCCCGATGCGTGTGACGGCCCGCGGTGGACCGTTTGTCCACCGACCCCATTCACTTTGCCCGATTCGCGCCCCGATCAGGCTCATTCCCGCGTTTTATCCAGGCAGTCCCGCCCATTCAGGGCTATATAGTCGTCCAGCTTTTGACGTTTGTCAGGCGCCGGCCTCTCCTGGCGGTTCAGTATCGACGGGTACATGGGATACGGATGACCGCGATGAGCACGAATCAGGCAGTGAATCGGACCCCGGGCCCCGATCGGCCGAGACCGCGGCCGGCACGGCGCATCGGCAAGGCGGCCGGGGTCGTCGCGCTGGCGGCGGCCGCCGAGCCGGACGCGACCCGCATGTATCTGCGCGCGCTGGACCGGACGACGCTGTTGACCGCGGAAGAAGAGTGCGCGCTCACGCGGGCGGCGCAAAAGGGGGATGGTGCGGCGCGACGCCGCATGATCGAGTCCAACCTGCGCCTGGTCGTCAAAATCGCGCGGCGCTACATGAATCGCGGGTTACCGCTGCTCGATCTGATCGAGGAGGGCAATCTCGGACTGATGCACTCGATCACCAAGTTCGATCCGGAGCGCGGATTCCGTTTCTCCACCTACGGTACATGGTGGATACGCCAGGCCATCGAGCGGGCGTTGATGAATCAGACCCGGACGATCCGGTTGCCGATTCATATCACCAAGGAGATCAATACGTACCTGCGCGCGGGACGGCAGCTCCAGCAGCGGCTGGAACGCGAGCCGACCCCCGACGAGATCAGTGAATTGATGGATCGGCCGTTGGCCGAGGTTGAACGGCTGCTGCGTTATAACCAGCGGGTGGGGTCGGTCGACGTTGCGGTCTCGAGTGAGAGCGAACAGCCGCTGGTCGATCTGCTTCCGGACGAGGATGCACCGGATCCAGCCACCGTGTATGAGAACGAGGATGTCCGCATTCGATTCGATGGGTGGCTCGACGTGCTCGGGGAGAAACAACAGGCCGTCGTCGTTCGTCGTTTCGGCCTCCGCGGTCACAAAACCGCCACACTCGAAGAGATCGGCAAGGAGCTGGGGGTTACTCGGGAACGGGTCCGGCAGATCCAGATCGAGGCGCTTAAGAGGCTCCGGCACACCCTCGAAGCGCGTGGCTACTCGCTGGAGGCGCTGTTCGGCGCCTGATGCGCGGCCCGGGCAAAGGGCGAGCCGTCCTGATGGGCCACAGCGTAGCCGCAGGGCCCATCACGATTCGATCATCATGAGCGCCGCGGCGACGCGCCGGTCTTCGGACATCAGCACGTTGTACGTGCGGCACGCGGCGGCGGTGTCCATGACCTCCAGGCCCATACCCTGGCGGCCGAGTTCAGCCATCAGCCGGGCAGGGGGAAAGATCTGGCTGCGACCGGTCCCGAGCAGCAGGATCTCGGGCGCATATTCGCGCACGATGGCGAAATGCTCCGGTGTCAGCTCGGCGATGGGTGCCGATGCCCACTCGGGCTCGATCGATTCCGGCATTACGATCAGATCGCGGCTGTAGACGGTCTCATTGACCTGGATGCTACCCGCGCCGTAGGCCTTGATCAGGTGCGAGGCGGTGCCGGTGTCGAGACTGACCTTCATTGCGGGATCCGTCGATCGTCGGTCGGGTGGCGCTCAGCCGTCAGTGTAACAGCCCCGTCGGTGGATCGGCCTCAGGCGGCATTCTCCGGCTTTTGCACGACCCCTTCGGCAGAACAATCCGGTCGGGCAGACCGCATCGCCATCGGGTGGCGGATGACGGGCATCCGGGGCACTTCGCCCATGAAACGCCAGAACAGCCACATTCCCACCAGTGACGCGAAGTGGAACATTTCGTGAGCCCCGACGATCCCCGGGATCGGATTGGGCGTGCCGGCAATCCCCACGAGCGCACCGAAGGTGTACGCGAGACCGCCGGCGAGCGCCGGCCGGATAAAATCAAAACCGAGGTGACGCCACAGGATCCACGCCGTGCCGGCGCCGAGCCAGCCCATGCCCAGATAGACGGACAGCCCCAGCGATTCGGGCACTGCGTCGAAGAAGACGGTTTTGAGCGGGATGGCAATCACGGTAACGGTCCAGACCGCCAGCAGCACGCCCCAGCGCCACGGTCCCCGGAAAAGGATGGCATGGACCGGGGTGAAGGTGCCGGCGATCAGCACGAAAATGGCGGCGTGGTCGAGGCGCTGGAAGACGGCGCCCACGGCGGTGCCGTGGCCGAAGACGTGATAGATGCCGCTGGTGGCCAGCAGCAGAATACAACTGGCGGCGAACACCGCGAGCGCTAACCGGGCACCGGGCCGCCCGCGTCCGCGCATGATCAGCCGGCGGGTCATCAACAGTGCGGCGACCGCTCCGAGCCCGTGGGTCAGCGTGCTGACCGGGTCGGCGATTCCAATGAGCGGTTCCGTCGGCATGGCGGTTTCCCAGTGTCTGCAGGGCGAAGCGATCCGAATCCCCGTTCAGCCTCACCACGGCCGGGCGTGTTCGCGATTCAAGACCGTATGATGGCGGAGGCCGCGTCCGATGCAAATAGTCTTGAGCCTATCTAAGCATGAATCGGGCCGGGTGGTGCGATGGGCCGCGCGGAAGCCGTCACGGGGGTGTCTTGCCGCGGATACGGGTTCGATTACGCGGCGCAACGTACTCTTGGCCCTGTCAGGGCGATCGGCCGTATAATGAGCGGTTTGGCAGCGTCACTCGCCCGTCAGCTCCGGAGATCCAGCGGCCGTGGAAAAACAGTTTCCCCGTATCGAACGGTTACCGCCGTACGTCTTCAATATCGTCAATGATCTGAAGGCGGCGGCCCGGGCGCGCGGCGAGGATATCGTCGACTTCGGCATGGGCAATCCGGACCAGCCGACGCCGCAGCATATCGTGGACAAGCTCAACGAGGCCTCGCAGCGCGGCGACACCCATCGGTACTCGGTCTCCCGCGGCATTCCCCGCCTGCGCCGGGCGATCACCCGCTGGTATCAGGAACGATTCGATGTCGAACTGGATCCGGAGACCGAGGCGATCGTCACGATCGGCTCCAAGGAAGGCCTCGCGCATCTGGCGCTCGCGACCACCGGTCCCGGCGATGCCGTGCTGGTGCCGAATCCGGCCTATCCGATCCATCCCTACGGTTTCGTGATCTCCGGCGCCGACATCCGGCACGTACCGCTGACGCCCGACGTCGATTTCTTCGCGGAACTGGAAAAGGCGATCACCGATTCCTGGCCGCGGCCCAAGATGCTGGTCCTGAATTTCCCGGGTAATCCGACGGCGCACTGCGCGGACCTCGAATTTTTCGAGCGCGTGATCGCGATGGCCCGGGAATACGGTATCTGGGTCGTGCACGACATCGCCTACGCGGAGATCGTGTTCGACGGCTACAGGGCCCCGTCGATCCTGCAGGTGCCGGGCGCGCGCGAAATCGCCGTCGAGACGTATTCGCTGTCCAAGACCTACAACATGCCGGGATGGCGTGTGGGCTTCGTCTGCGGCAACCCGGACCTGATCGCCGCCCTCGCGCGGATCAAGTCCTACCTCGACTACGGCATGTTCACGCCGATCCAGGTGGCCGCGATTCACGCGCTCGAGAGCGACCAGTCCTGCGTGGACGATATCCGCGCGATGTATCAACGGCGTCGCGATGCGCTGTGCGATGGCCTCAATGCGCTCGGGTGGCCGGTCGAGAAGCCGCGCGCGACCATGTTCGTCTGGGCCCCGATCCCGGCGGCGTATCGGGATATGGGGTCGCTGGAGTTCGCCAAGAAGCTGCTCGCCGAGGCGAAGGTGGCCGTATCGCCGGGGATCGGCTTCGGCCAGTACGGCGACGACCATGTGCGCCTTGCGCTGATCGAGAACGAGCATCGCACGCGCCAGGCGCTGCGGGGCATCCGCAATATGTTTCGTCAGGACAACGTCTTTCAGGAGAGTGATTCGTGAATCCCGTGAAAATCGGCCTCCTCGGCCTCGGTACCGTGGGCAGCGGCACACTGACCGTCTTGCAGCGCAACGCCGATGAGATCGCGCGCCGCGCGGGGCGCGGAATCGTCGTCAGTCACGCCTCGGTCCGCACGCGCTCGCGTCTCGAGGGACTGGCCACCCAAGATATCCGGCTCTCGGAAGATCCCCGGATCGTCGTGGACGACCCGGACGTGGAGGTCATCGTCGAACTGATCGGTGGCCAGCAGCCCGCGTTCGAACTGGTCATGCGGGCGATCGAGAACGGCAAGCACGTCGTCACCGCCAACAAGGCGTTGATTGCGCTGAATGGCAACGAGATCTTCGCGGCGGCCCAGCGCAAGGGTGTCATGGTGGCCTTCGAGGCCGCGGTCGCCGGCGGGATCCCGATCATCAAATCGATCCGCGAGGGGCTTGCGGGCAACCATATCCGTTGGCTCGCCGGGATCGTGAACGGCACCGGCAACTTCATCCTCACCGAGATGCGCGATCACGACCGCGAGTTCGCCGACGTGCTGGCGGAGGCGCAGCGCCTCGGCTATGCGGAGGCCGATCCGGCATTCGATGTCGACGGCATCGACGCCGCGCACAAACTGACCATTCTCGGTTCCATCGCGTTCGGGATTCCGCTGCAGTACGACCACGTGTACATGGAGGGAATCAGCGGTGTGACACGCGACGATGTCGCGTATGCGGACGAATTGGGTTATCGGATCAAACACCTGGCGATCGCGCGCCGGACCAACGGGAATGTCGAGCTGCGGGTACATCCGACCCTGATCCCCGAGCGCCGGCTGCTCGCCAGTGTCGACGGGGTGATGAACGCCGTGGTGGTGCACGCCGATGCGCTGGGGCCGACGCTGTACTACGGCGCCGGCGCCGGTGCGGAACCGACCGCCTCCGCGGTGGTGGCGGATATCGTCGACGTCGTGCGCACGCTGACGGGAGACCCGGAGAACCGTGTGCCGCACCTCGCCTTCAAGCCGGACCAGATCACGGATCTCCCCGTCATGCCCGTCGAGGATATCGAGACCGCGTATTACCTGCGCCTGCAGGCTGCGGACCGCCCCGGCGTGATGGCCCAGGTTTCGCGCATCATGGGTGATCTCGACATCTCCATCGAGGCGATCCTGCAGAAGGAACCCGGACCGGGCGAGACGACGGTGCCGTTGATCATGCTCACGCGCCGGGTGGTGGAGAAACAGATCAACGAGGCCATCGCGCAGTTCGAGGCGCTTGATTCGATCATCGGCAAAGTGCAGCGGATCCGCGTCGAGACGCTTGGCTGACCGCGTTGGCCACCACCGGTTACGATCACCGGG
The DNA here is from genome assembly GCF_001614315.2 of Halofilum ochraceum. NCBI lineage: Bacteria > Pseudomonadati > Pseudomonadota > Gammaproteobacteria > Chromatiales > Ectothiorhodospiraceae > Halofilum > Halofilum ochraceum. The sequence continues at coordinate 371,392 of NZ_LVEG02000005.1, read as the reverse complement.
TAACGGCCGCGGGCGGTAGCCGCGTCCTTCGCTGAATGGAGAAAAGCCGTGCGGACCTTTCTGGCACTCGGGATTCTGGCGGGCATCTGCCTCTGGGGCGCGCTGCGCACGCCGCGCGCGGAGCTGCACCTGCGGGTCCTGCGTACCGCGCTGTTCGCGGGCGCGGGGGTATTCGGGGCGCTGCTGGTTTCGGCGATGTTGCAGGCGCTGTTCCTGAGCGAATGAGTACCGACTCGTTTGCCGATCGGGTCGCGGCACTCCACCGGGAACTCGGGGTGCCGGCGGACTACGCCCGGCGCACGGGGCTGCCGCTGGTGCGGGAACCGGAGACGCTGGTCGAGGTCTCACCCGGGCGGACCGATAGGCGGCACTGGCTCGAGCCGTATGCCGCCGCCCGCTGGGCCTCGATGGAGGCGGCGGCGGAAGGGGACGGGATCCGTCTCGTTCTCGTCTCGGCATGGCGCAGCCTCGATTACCAGCGTGGCCTGATCGAGCGCAAACTCGCGCGCGGTGAGGCGATCGAGGACATCCTCGCGGTCAATGCCGCGCCGGGGTTTTCGGAGCATCACGGGGGCCGGGCCGTTGATCTGGGTGTACCGGGGGTACCGCCGCTGACCGAGGCGTTCGAGCAGACCGACGCCTTCAGATGGCTTACGCGTAACGCCGAGCGATTCGGTTTCGCGCTATCCTATCCACGCGAAAACGCGCACGGCATTGTCTACGAACCGTGGCATTGGGCGATTCCGGCGGAGACCGCCTAGGCCTGAGCCAGGCTCGGACGGTGCACATTTTCCCCCGATGCCGGCTACCGGCCGGCCGCAAGGCAAGAGGCCTCCCGGATGTGCCTGGTTCTGGTCGCACTCGATCCCCGCGCTGACGTACCGATCATTGTCGCCGCCAATCGTGACGAAAGACATGACCGTCCGGCCGATCCACTGGATTGGTGGTCCGATCGTCCCGGGATTCTGGCGGGTCGCGATCGCGTGGCGGGCGGCACCTGGTTCGGTGTCGGCAGCGATGGCCGGTTCGGAACCGTTCTCAATGACCATCGCTTCCCGGCCCCGGCGGGTGCTCCTTCGCGTGGCGCGCTCGTGCCCGGTTTTCTCGAGAGCGACCAGCCGCGGGCGTGGATGGACGGACTGGCGGCCGACCTTCAACACTACGCGGGTTTCCATCTGCTGGTCGGCGGTCGGGCGGGGCTGGAGTACTGCGCGAGCGTAGAACGGACGCCGGTCACGCTCTCTCCGGGGCTGCACACGATCGACAACGCGGGCCTCGATATCGACGACCCGCGCAGCCAGCGGGCATGCAGTCGTCTCGGGCCCGTACTCGGCGGTGAACCGGAGGCGATTCTGGAACAGCTCGGCGATTGCGGCTCCCCGGGTGATGGGCAGGGAGATCGCCGGCCGATATTCATCCGCGATCCGGTGTTCGGTACGCGTTGTTCCACGGTGCTGCGGATCGACGCCGCCGGCAACGCGATCTGTCGCGAGCGGCGGTTCGACGCGCATGGACAGCCGCTCGGGGAGTCCGCCGTATCCTGGCAATGCGCCCCGTCAGCGGTTGCGGCATGCCGGGATTGAAGCGCGCGCGGTGCTGGTTCGTGCTTGTGCTGGTCCTGGGCGGATGGGCCGGCGGCGCGCGGGCGGCGGACATCGATGTGGAGATCGTGGGCGTCGACGGGCCGGTGCTCGAAAACGTGCGGGCGATGCTCTCGATCGCGGCCGAGCGTCCGGCGGAGGAGGACACGCCGGAACGAGCCGTACGGCGTCTGCACCGGCGGGCGGGCGACGAGATCCGCCGCGCGCTGGAACCGTTCGGTTATTACGCCCCGACGATCGATGCACGTCTGTCGGAGGAGGACGGCCAGTGGCAGGCGACCTACCGGATCGAACCGGGGGAACGGGTCCGCCTGGCGGAGGTCACTATTGAGATCCGCGGGCCCGCATCCGGGGACCGGGCATTCTCCGATCTGCGCGAGCAACTCGCGCTGCGGGCCGGTGAACCGCTCGTGCATTCCGACTACGACAATGCCAAACAGCGGATCATGGAACTGGCGGCGTCGCGCGGGTATTTCGACGCGGACTGGGCCCGCAGCACCCTGCGGATCGATCCAGATGCGCTGGAAGCCCGTGCCGATCTGATCCTCGATAGCGGTCCGCGCTACGCGTTTGGCGAGGTCACCTTCGAGCAGTCGATGCTCAAGGATCGCTTCCTGCAGGACTACGTCCCGTTCGAGCCGGGCGATCCCTGGGAAAGCAGTGAGCTGCTCGACCTGCAGTACGCGCTCGATGACAGCGATTACTTCCTGCGCGTCGACGTGCGCGCGCAGCGCGAAAAGGCGCGTAACGGCCGGGTACCGATCCGGATCGCGCTCGAACCCCGGCCACGGAATCGCTATACCTTCGGTGTGGGGTATGGCACGGATACCGGCGCGCGCATCAGTGCCGGCTGGGAGAATCGGCGCTTCAACCGCTCGGGGCACTCCTTTGATACGCGGATAGAACTGGCGGAGATCGGCAACGAGGTGAGCGCGCGCTATAACATCCCGCTGGATGATCCCGCGCGCGAACGGCTCGTGCTCGAGACGTCATATGGGAATGAGGAGTTCGGCGACGCGGAGCAGAGGCAATTCGAGATCGGTGCGCGGCGCGTGGAGCAGCGCGGCCGCTACCAGGCCACGGTATCGCTCGACTATCAGTACAACGAGGACACGATTGGCGATGAGACCATCCGGCGCAACCTCGTCATGCCGGGCGCGGGGCTGGTGTACAGCCGGTTCGACGATCCGGTGTACGCAACCCGTGGATTCCGCCTCGGCGGGTTTGTCAGCGGCGGTGCCGAGACCCTGGGTTCCGACGTGAGTTTCCTGAGCGGTCGCCTGAGCGGGCATGGTGTCACGCGGCTCTGGGACGGCGGGCGGCTGCTTGTGCGCGGTGAGATCGGCACGGTCGAAGTGAGCGATGTCGATCGCCTGCCGCTGTCGCAGCGGTTCTTTGCCGGCGGCGATTCCAGTGTGCGGGGCTTCGACTATCAGTCCCTCGGTCCCGTCAACGAAGACGGCGATGTCGTCGGTGGTCGCCACCTTGCCGTCGGCAGCGTCGAACTGGAGCAGTTGATCGTCGGAGACTGGGGCGCAGCCGTGTTCATGGATGCGGGTAATGCGATGAATGACTGGGATACGCCATTGCGGCGGTCGGCGGGCGTCGGGCTGCGTTACCGCTCGCCGGTGGGCGTGTTCCGGGTCGACGTGGCCCGGCCGATCGACGGCGATGGATCGGCGCGCCTGCATCTCAGTCTCGGGGTCGATCTTTGAACCAGGCCGAGCGTGACCCGGAAGCCGGACCCACCGGCGAGCAGCGGGAGCGCCCGTCGGCGCGCCGTCGACGCCGGTTCCGCCGGTTTGCACTCGCGGTGGCCGGACTCGTGCTCGTCACCGCAATCGCGCTCGCGGGCGCAATCGCATGGCTGGTCGCCACGTCCTCCGGGTTGCAGTTCGCGCTGGCCCAGGCGCGGCCCTGGCTGCCGGAAGGGGTGCGCATCGAGTCCGCCGAAGGGCGGCTGATCGGACCGCTGCGGGTTAACGGGCTCGAACTGCGGTTGGACGCGGCGAGGGTGAATGTGGAGCGGATCGATCTCGACTGGGCCCCGGCAGCACTGGTCTCCGGTGAAGTGCACGTACGTGACCTGGCGGTCGACCGGGTGGCGGTGGCCCTCGCCGATACGGGGGACGCGCCGGCGCCGGACGGCGCGCCGGCGATCCCCGGGCTGCCCGACGAGCTGGCGTTCCCCGTCGCCATACGGGTCGATCGCCTTGCGGTGGCGCCCATCGAACTGACTCTGGCCGACGGCACCTCGCATCGGATCGATCGCATCGCCCTTGGGGCGCGCGTCGGGCCGGAGGCGCTGGTACTCGACTCGCTTCGGGTCGAGGCCCCGGCCGGTCGCCTGGAGGCCCGCCTCGAATCGGGCCCGGCGGCGCCGTATCCGATCAGCGGGCGGATCGACTGGCGATGGGCGGCGGCTGGTGATCTGCCGGCATTGGCCGGCAACGGTCGCTTCAGTGGCACGCTCGCGGATCTGCGGATCGATCACGAACTGACCGCACCGACCCCCGTGACGCTGAACGCCGCCCTGCAACTGTTCGACGGGACGCCGACATGGCAGGCGGACCTCGCGGTTCCGACGACGCGGCCCGCGCAGTGGCTCTCTACCGCCCCCGAACTGGAGGCCAGTGCCGACCTCGCACTGGAGGGGACACTGGATACGGTCTCGGTGCGTGGCGATTTTGGTCTCGGGGCGGTCCTTGGCGGACCCTACAGTGGCCGCCTCGACGTGGAGGCCGATACGGAATCCCTGCGCATCGCGGAGCTTGCGATCCGCCCGGTCGAGCAGGCCGAGACGATGGCGTCGCTCAAGGGCAGCGTGGGCTATGCGGGGACGAAGCCCCGATTCGACGCGACGCTGGATTGGCAAGCCCTGCAGTGGCCGATCACCGGGGCGCCGACGGCGCGCAGCACGGAAGGCCGTATGACGCTCGAAGGGACCCTGGACGGCTATCAACTCGACGGCCGCGCGCGGGTCTCTTTGCCGGATATCGGCCCGGATGAGCCGGCGGCGGTCGAACTCCAGGGCGGTGGTGACGTCGATGGTCTTGACCGTTTCACGGCCCGGATCGACTGGGGCGGCGCGCGGCTCGCGGCGGATGGTCAGGTACGCTGGCAGGCACCGGGGAACGCGCGCATCCGCGCCGACCTGAGCGATGTCGATCCGGAGCGCTTCGGCGCGGCCATCGCCGGCCGCCTCGCCGCCGGCCTCGAGGCCGACGCGCGCTGGGACGAGACCGGCGTGTCGGCGGAGGTCACACTGGATCGGTTCGAGGGGGAACTGGATGGGCGTCCGTTGGATGGCGCGGCGGAGTTGCGCTATGCGGACGGCACACTGGAAGTGCCGCGCCTGCGCCTGGCTGCCGGCGATGCACGCCTCGAAGCGAGCGGCCGGGCCGGGGAACGACTCGCGATCGACTGGTCGGTCGCGATCCCGGATGTGCGCGCGTTGACCGGGGTCGGTGCCGGGCGGCTCTCGGGTAGCGGCCAGATCGGCGGCACGCCGGCGGCACCATCGATCAGGACACGGATGGAGGGCGCGGCCCTGGAATGGGCGACGCTGCGGATCGACACGCTCGCGCTGAACGCCGATGCCGTTCTCGCGGATGATCGTGATTCGAGCGTCGACCTGTCGTTGAGCGGTGTCGAGGTCGGCGAGGAGTCGCTGGAGCGGGTGTCGGCATCACTGGCCGGCCGGCCCGGCGATCATCGTCTGGAGATCGCTGCGGCCGGACCGCGGGGTGAGGTGGATCTGACGGCTGCCGGTGCCCTTGAGGATGTCGACTGGCGGGGGCGTTTGACCGGGCTGCAGCTGCGTCCCGCCGGCCGGACGGCCTGGACGCTGGCGGAGCCCGCGCCGCTGCGCTGGGTCGACGGGCGTGGCGCCCTTGAAGACCTCTGTCTCCTGCAGGCGCCCGCAAGGCTGTGCCTGACGGGCCAGGGCACGCCCGAAGACTGGTCGGCGCGTATCCAGGCGGACACGGTACCGCTGGCACTGATCGGCGGGTTCGGGCCGGAAGAACTGGAATATGAGGGCGAACTCGAACTGCAGGCGCGCCTGCAGGGCGGGGCAGGTCCAGTAACCGGTGATGCCCGTCTCGGGATCACCGGTGGGCGTGTGATGGGGCCGGTCGACGACGAAACGCGGACACTCCTGGCGTGGGAGTCCGGCAGCGTGGAGGCGCAGCTGGCGCCCGAGCGGCTGGATGGGCGCATCCGGTTGCCGCTGTCGGACGGGGGCCGCCTGGCGGCGACGGTCGGGATCGAGCGCAACGAGGCCGCCGCGCTGAGCGGGCGTGTCCAGGCCCGGATCGACGATCTCAGCCTGATCGCGGCCGTGGTGCCGGCGATCGGCCGTGTCGAAGGCCAGCTGAACGCCGATGTCGGGCTGGGGGGGACACTTGCGGACCCGCGCCTGACGGGGGGTGCGGAGCTCGCGGAGGGCCGGGTCACCGTCATCCCGCTCGGGATCGCGATGACGGAGCTCGACCTCGACCTGGAAACGGTCGGCAGCGGATTCCGGGTCCGGCTCGGGGGGCGCTCCGGCGAGGGCCAGATGGAGGCGCTGATCGATCTGCGCCGCGGCGACGCCGGTGCCTGGTCCGGCGAGGGCCGGATCAGCGGGACCTCTTTCGCGGCCGTGGATACGGCGGAGCTGGGCCTGGACGTGTCGCCGGATCTGAACTGGCGGGTGGAAGGACGCCGCATCGAGGTCAATGGCAGCGTGGCGATACCGCACGCCCGGATCGAACCGCGGGATATTTCCGGTGCGGTACAGACGAGTCCGGACGCCGTGATCGTGGGCGAGAACGGTGAAGCAAAGGAAACGGCCGCGGGCTGGCAGGTGCTCGCGGACGTGGGCGTCGATCTTGGAGAGGACGTGCGCGTGGATGCGTTCGGGCTCGATGGGCGTCTCGGCGGCAACATCGACGTGCGCGAGCGACCGGGCCAACTGACCACCGCGACCGGCGAACTGCGGGTCGAGGAGGGCACATACACGATCTACCGCCAGTCGCTGGAAATCGAGCGCGGGCGCGTGCTGTTCGATGGCGGCCCGGTGGCCGACCCCGGGCTCGATGTGCGCGCGGTGCGCCGGCCGCGCGATGTGGTCGTCGGTGTCAACGTCCGCGGCACCCTGCGGGAACCACGAGCGACGCTGTTTTCGGAACCCCCGCTGCCCGAGTCCCAGCAGCTTTCCTATCTGATCGCGGGTGTCCCGCTCGGCGAGAGCTCTGGCAGCGACCGCAGCACCATGGCGGCTGCCGCGGCGGCGCTCGCGACCTCGGAACAGGGGCAGGCGATCGCGGGTAAACTCGGCATCCAGGAAGTGAGTGTCGACCGCGGCGAGGTGGGCGAGAGCGACGGCGCCTCGCTCGTGCTCGGGCGCTACCTCTCGCCGCGTCTTTATGTCGGCTATGGCATCGGTCTCGCCGAGCAGGCGAACAGCGTACGCATGCGTTACGAACTGACCCGTCGGTGGTCGCTGGAGGCCCGCAGCGGTGCGGCCGCCAGCGCGGATCTGCTTTACAGTATCGAGACCGATGGAGGGATCGAACCATGATGGAGTACGCGCGGGCCTGGGGCGGTCCCGGTGGGCACGGCGATCTGCGCACCGAGGCGGCCGATTTCCGGGTCGACGAGGTGCTCGGCTTCGAGCCCGGTGGCGGCGGTGAGCATGCGTGGCTTTGGTTGCGCAAGCGTGGGACCAATACCGAGGACGTCGCGCAGGCGCTGGCCCGGTTCGCGGGCGTTCGCCGCCGGGACGTCGGGTTCAGCGGTATGAAGGATCGCCACGCGGATACCGGGCAGTGGTTCTCGGTCCATCTCCCCGGGCGGGCGGAGCCGGAGTGGTCGGACGTCGACCCGACCGTGGGCGTCGTGGAGCACGCCGTCCGGCATAACCGCAAGCTGCGTACCGGCAGCCACCGGGCGAACCGGTTTGCCCTGCGCCTGCGTGCGGTCGAGGGCGATCGCGCCACGATCGACGAACGCCTGGCGGCCGTGCGTGACCGCGGTTTCCCCAACTATTTCGGCCCCCAGCGCTTTGGCCACGGCGGCGAGAACCTGCGCCGGGCGCGCCGGCTGCTGGCCCCGGATGCGATCAAGCGTGCGCGTGGGATCCATCTGTCGGCAGCGCGCAGCTGGCTGTTCAACCTTGTCCTCGATGCCCGGGTCCGTGATGGCAGCTGGATCCGACCGGCGCCAGGCGATGCCTTGATGCTGGCGGGTACGAACTCGGTGTTCGAGTACCGTGGGGACGAGGGCGATATCGAAAGCCGGCATGATCGCTTCGACCTGGACGTGACCGGGCCGCTCTGGGGGATCGGGGAACAGCCGGTCGGGTTGGCGGCCGCGGAGCGGGAACGGGCGTGGCTGGCGGATGAGTCCGAGCTGCGGGAAGGCCTGGAGCGGATCGCCATGCAGGCGCGTCGACGCGCCCTGCGCGCGGTGGCGCCGGATCTCGCCTGGGCCTGGCACGGCGCGGATCTCGAACTGTGTTTTACCTTGGGCCGCGGTATTTTCGCGACCAGTCTGCTCGATGAGGCGGTGACCGCCGTCGACGTCAGTCGGGCGGGCGCAAACCGCTCAGCGCCCACCGGGCCTTTGGCAGCAGGCCGCCGCGGACCAATCGGAGAAACGGAATGAGTGAAGAAGCATCCTGGCTGGAACAGCCGGCGGTATCGGCGGGCCGCGCCCTGGGCGAGATTGCCGGTTTTCTGCCCAACCTGGTGGCCGCGCTGATCCTGGGGCTGCTCGGGTGGCTGGTGGCGCGCTTTGCGCGGCTGCTGGTGCTGCGCTCCTGCAGGGCACTCAACCGCCTGATCGGGCGCATGCCCGCCCGCCCGTTCTCATTGTTCGGATTGACGCCCACCGTGGCGCGGGTAATCGCGGATCTTGCATTCTGGGTGGTGGTATTCCTGTTTCTGGTCGGGATCGCGGCGGCGCTGCAACTCGACGCGGTCAGTGAGTGGCTGGCGCGGCTTGCGGGTTTCCTGCCAGCGCTGCTCGCCGGCGGGCTCATCATCGTGATCGGGATCGCGGGCAGCATCCTGCTCGGGCAACTGACGACGGCCGCCGCGACCCCGCTGGGCGGCGCCCGCGGCCACCTGCTCGGGCGTGGCGTGCAGGCGACCGTGCTGACGCTGGCGGTCGTGCTGGGTATCGGGCAGATGGGGCTCGATATGACCCTGCCGGTGGCCCTGATCGTGGTGGCCGCGGCCTCGGTGGGGGGTGCTCTGACACTGGCGTTCGCGCTCGGTGCCGTTGACGTGGTGCGCAATCTCATCGGTGCCCAGGGGCTGCAGGAACACTGCCAGCTGCACCAGCGCATACGCATCGGCGAGGTCGAGGGCGAAGTGACCGAAATGACGGCGACCAGCGTCATCCTCGCGACCGGCGAGGGCCGGGTGATCATCCCGGCACGCGCCTTCCATGAACGCCCGGTGGTGCTGTTGGCGCCGACCAGCGATGACTGATCCCGACGCGCTGACACTGGCGTACCTCGACACGCGCCCCGTGGACGCCGCCCGCGTCCTCGAACAGCTCGAGCCGGCGGCGGTGGGGGCATTCCTCACGACGGTGCCGGTGCGCCTGGCCGCCGAGCCGCTCGCGGCGATGGCGCCATGGCGGGCCGGCCGTGCGCTCGCGGCGATGGAACCGGCGCGCGCGGCCGCGCTGATCGAGGCCATCCCCGCCCAGCGCTGTCCTTATTTCCTGCGGGCGATCGCCCCGGAGGCGCGTGAGGCGATCCTCGAGCAGGTGCCCACCCGACGCGCGCGGGCGCTGCGGCGCCAGCTGCGCTTTGCCGCGACGCTCGTGGGGGCCCACATGCACGCGGAGACGGCCACGGCCCGTGCCGATTCGACGGTGTCCGAGGCAATCGCGCTGGTGCGGGCGACGCCGGGTCCGGTGCAGGTCCATGTGGTGGACGAGCGCGAACGCCCGGTAGGCGTCGTCCCGCTGGCGGCACTGCTCGCCAGCGCCGGGGAGCGGTCGATCGATGCCCTGGTGGACCGTGACTGCCCACCTCTGGCGGCGGATCTGCCGCTCACGCAGGTCGATCCCGTGGAAGGCTGGGAAGGCTGGCCCGAGCGTCCGGTCGTGGACAGCGCCCGGCGTCTCGTTGGGTGTATCACCCTGGCCCGGATCCTGGCGGCGCGCCGGGAACCCGTGGCGGAAATCTCGGCGGGAGCGGGACCCGGTGGCGTGCTGGTGCATGCGTATGCGGCTGCCGCACGTGGCCTGGGACATACGCTCGCGGGACTGGTCGCGGGTCGGGGAGGCCGTCATGGACCGTATTGATCCGTTGACCGCCCGTCGCGCGCTGACGGCCCGCTATCTCCGCGAATACCCCGGAGAGGCGGCCCGGACGCTTGAACGCATGGCGCCCGATGAAGGGGTCGCGAGCCTGCAGGCGCACGCCGTCGATATCCTGCGCCCGGTCTGGGAACGGCTGAGTCCGTTCGCCGCCGAGCGCTTGCTCGAGGCGCTGGATGCGGATCGGGCGAGCGCGCTGCTCGCGGAACTGGAACCCACGGTCGCCTGCGCACTGCTTTCGCAGATGGCTCCGCAACGCCGGGCCCACTGGCTGGCGTCGGTGGATCCGGGCATCGCCGGGGAACTGCGCGAACTGCTCGAATATCCGCCGGACTGCGCCGGGCGCCTGATGTCTCCACGGCTGGGGTTCTTCCGCGGCGACATGACCGTGGCGGAGGCCTCCGATCGTCTGCGCGCGCTCAGCGTGTACGACTCGCACACGCTGTTTCTGGTCGATGACGACCACATCCCGTGCGGGCGCGTAACGATCCAGGCACTCGCATTGGCGCGGCTTGAAACGCCATTGGCCGACCTGGCGGAACCGATCGGTCCGTGGGTGGACGCGCTGAGTCCGCGCGAAGAACTGGTCGAAGTGCTGGGGCACAGTCGTTTCACCGACCTGCCCGTGGTCGATGCGGCGGGGCGCCTGATCGGCACGGTTCCCGAAGCGGGCCTGCTTGCGGCGGTACAGGTCGATGCGGCCGGCGATATCCAGGCGATGGTGGGCGCGAGTCGTGATGAGCGTGCGCTGTCGGCCTCGTGGTTCGCGGTGCGCAAACGTTTGCCATGGTTGCAGATCAATCTCCTGACCGCGTTCCTTGCCGCATCCGTGGTCGGGCTGTTCGAGCATACGATCGCCCAGTACACCGCGCTGGCGGTCCTGCTGCCGGTGGTCGCCGGGCAGTCGGGGAACGCCGGCGCGCAGGCGCTTGCGGTCACGATGCGCGGTCTGGCGCTGCGTGAGATCACGGCCCGGCATTCGATGCTGGTCGTGCTCAAGGAGTTACGGGTCGGATCGATCAACGGACTCGCGGTCGCGGCAACCACGGCGCTGGGCGTGTATGTCTGGAGCGGATCCTGGGGGCTGTCGCTGATCATCGCCGTTTCCATGGTGCTGTCGATGGTGGCTGCGGGTCTGGCCGGCGCCCTGGTGCCGATCGTGCTGCGGCGGCTGGGGCAGGACCCGGCCACGGCGTCCTCCATCATCCTGACGACGGTGACCGACGTCGCCGGGTTCTTCTCGTTCCTCGGCATCGCGACGCTCTTCGCCGTGCTGCTGTAAGGCGGCGCAGTGCCCGTGGACGTGGCGGTCCCGCTACAGTAAAATTCGCCCGCCCGTGGCTAGGGCCTGTTCACACTTCCCGCGGTCGCCGCGGCGGGGCCTGTGTGCTGCAAGGCAAGGCGCGCCGAGTGAGCGTAGCGCGTCCTACGTGAGCGAGGCGCAACGCCGCATTGCGGCACACAGGCCCCGCCCCGAAGGGTTGCGGCCCGCGATGCGCACCGCGCTGCGTTGCTCGTCGGTCGTGTAGTGACGCTACACTCCCTTCTCGCGCCTTGCGGGGCCCGCATCGGGGGCCGCAACGCGGCGACCGCGGGAAGTGTGAACAGCCCTGGGCTGCCCGGGCACAAGAGAGCATTCCGGAAACGGGAAGGACCGGCGAGGAACTTCCCGTTTCGCATGTCTGGCAGGAGAAAACGCTTGACCGTACCGGCAATCCTGGCGCTCGCGGACGGGACCGTCTTCCGCGGCCGAGCAATCGGTGCCCACGGCCACTCCGTTGGCGAAGTGGTCTTCAATACCTCGATGACGGGCTACCAGGAGATCCTGACCGATCCGTCGTACTCGCAGCAGATCGTCACGCTGACCTATCCGCATATCGGTAATACGGGCACCACGTTCGAGGACGAGGAGTCGGCGCACGTGCAGGCGGCCGGTCTGGTGATCCGTGATCTGCCGCTGGTCGCGAGCAGCTGGCGCAATCAGGAGACCCTGTCGGGCTATCTCGAACGCAACGGTGTCGTCGCGATCGCGGATGTCGATACGCGCGCATTGACGCGCCGCCTGCGCGAGCACGGCGCCCAGGCGGGCTGTATCGTCGCTGGCGAGGCGCCCGACGAGGCGGCGGCGATCGAGTCGGCCCGCGGTTTCCCGGGGCTGGCCGGGGCCGACCTTGCACGGGTGGTCTCCACCCGCGAGATCTATCCGTGGTCGGAGGGCACCTGGGACCTGGATGGCGGCAACCCGGAACCGCTTGATCCGGCGAACGCCCGCTACCACGTCGTCGCCTACGACTTCGGGGTCAAGAGGAATATCCTGCGCCTGCTCGCCGATCGTGGCTGCCGCATCACGGTGGTGCCGGCCGAGACACCGGCCGACGAGGTCCTCGCCCTGGGGCCCGATGGCGTGTTCCTTTCCAACGGGCCGGGCGATCCCGAACCCTGCGATTACGCGATCGAGGCGATCCGGCGATTCATCGACGCGGATCTGCCGACGTTCGGCATCTGCCTTGGCCACCAGCTGTTGGGACTGGCCTGCGGTGCCCGCACCGCCAAGATGAAGTTCGGCCATCACGGCGCCAACCATCCGGTGAAAGACCTGGATACCGGGCAGGTGATGATCACCTCGCAGAATCACGGCTTCGCGGTGGACCTGGATACGCTGCCGGCGACCCTGCGGAGCACCCATGTGTCGCTTTTCGATGGCTCTTCCCAGGGACTGCACCACACGCGGAAGCCGGCCTTCAGCTTCCAGGGGCACCCCGAAGCGAGCCCGGGACCGCACGATATGCGGCCACTGTTCGATCATTTCATCGAGCTGATGGATGGCCGCGCCGGCACGGCGGGCAGAGCATAGCGCCGGCCGCCGTACGGCGGCGACCGCTGCCGTACGCCGGCTGGCGGGTACGTCACTGAACACGAAGGGGCGGGGGATGACTTCTCCGCGCCCCGCGCCTGCACCGGACGCTTTTCCGGGCAGGCGGGACCTCGAACCGATACGGGCACGCCCATGCCGAAACGCACCGACATCCAGAGCATCCTGATCCTCGGCGCCGGACCGATCGTCATCGGTCAGGCCTGCGAGTTCGACTACTCCGGCGCCCAGGCCTGCAAGGCGCTGGTCGAGGAGGGGTATCGGGTCATCCTGGTGAACTCGAATCCGGCCACGATCATGACCGATCCCGGCATGGCGCACTCGGTGTATATCGAGCCGTTGAACTGGTCGGTGGTCGAGCGCGTCATCGAACAGGAGAAGCCCGATGCGCTGCTGCCGACCATGGGCGGACAGACCTCGCTGAACTGCGCACTCGACCTGGACCGCAATGGCGTGCTGGAGAAGCACGGGGTCGAGATGATCGGTGCCTCCAAGGATGCGATCGACATGGCCGAGGACCGCGAACGGTTCCGTACGGCCATGAGCGAGATCGGCCTGGACACGCCGACCGCCTGGATCGCGCATTCCTGGGACCAGGCCCAGGAGGCGCAGGCCCGGATCGGCTTCCCGGTCATCATTCGCCCGTCGTTCACGCTCGGGGGTTCCGGGGGCGGTATCGCGTTCAACCGCGAGGAGTTCGAGGACATCTGCAAGCGCGGACTCGAACTGTCACCGACGCACGAGGTCCTGCTCGAAGAGTCCGTGCTCGGCTGGAAGGAATTCGAGATGGAGGTGGTCCGCGACCACGCGGACAACTGCATCATCGTCTGCTCGATCGAGAATCTGGATCCGATGGGCGTGCACACCGGCGACTCCATCACGGTCGCGCCGGCACAGACGCTGACGGACAAGGAATACCAGATCATGCGCGACGCCTCGCTGAAGGTGCTGCGCAAGATCGGCGTGGATACCGGCGGCTCGAACGTCCAGTTCGCCGTCAATCCGGACAACGGTCGTCTGACCGTGATCGAGATGAACCCGCGCGTCTCGCGCTCCTCGGCGCTCGCCTCCAAGGCGACCGGCTTCCCGATCGCCAAAGTGGCGGCGAAGCTGGCCTGCGGCTACACGCTCGACGAACTGCGCAACGAGATCACCGGCGGCGCCGTACCGGCCTCTTTCGAGCCGACCATCGACTATGTCGTCACCAAGGTGCCGCGCTTTACCTTCGAGAAATTCCCGCACACGCAGCCGCGCCTGACCACGCAGATGAAATCGGTCGGCGAGGTCATGGCCATCGGCCGGACCTTCCAGGAGTCGCTGCAGAAAGCGCTGCGCGGCCTGGAAACCGGAGCGGATGGCCTCAACGAGGTCATGCCGGCCGACATCGATCCCGAGGACCTCGCCTCGACCCTGCGGCGTGAACTCCAGGAACCGAGCGACAAGCGGATCTGGTATGTCGCCGAAGCGTTCCGGCATGGGTGGAGTGTCGATCAGGTATTCGATCTCACCTGGATCGACCGCTGGTGGCTGGTGCAGATCGCGGATCTGATCGAGACCGAAACGGCACTACGCGGTACGTCGCTGGCGGCGATTACGGCGGAGCGCATGTGGGCGCTCAAGCGGCGTGGTTTCTCGGATCATCGCCTGGCCACGCTGCTGGCCACCACCGAAGACGATGTCCGTGCGCATCGCCATGCGCTCGGGGTGCGGCCGGCGTTCAAACGCGTGGATACCTGCGCGGCGGAGTTCGCCACCGCGACCGCCTATATGTACTCGACCTATGAAACCGAGTGCGAGTCGGAACCGTCCACGCGCAACAAGATCATGGTGCTCGGCGGCGGACCGAACCGCATCGGCCAGGGCATCGAGTTCGACTATTGCTGCGTCCACGCCGCGCTCGCCCTGCGGGACGACGGTTACGAGACCATCATGGTCAACTGCAACCCGGAGACGGTGTCGACCGATTTCGATACCTCGGACCGGCTGTACTTCGAGCCGCTGACGCTCGAGGACACCCTGGAGATCCTGCTGACCGAACGCCCGGCCGGCGTGATCGTCCAATTCGGCGGGCAGACGCCGCTCAAGCTGGCGCGCGCGCTCGAAGCGGCCGGTGCGCCGATTATCGGTACCACGCCGGATTCGATCGACACGGCCGAAGACCGCGATCGCTTCCAGCAGCTGATCGACAAGCTGGGCCTGAAGCAGCCGCCGAACCGCACCGCCCGTGACCCGGAAGAGGCGCGCGAACTCGCGGCCCATATCGGCTATCCGCTGATGGTACGCCCGTCCTACGTCCTCGGTGGACGGGCGATGGAGATCGTCCGCTCGGATGAAGACCTGGTGCGCTATATGCGCGAGGCGGTACTGGTCTCCAATGACTCGCCGGTATTGCTGGACCGTTTTCTGGAGGATGCGCTCGAGGTCGACGTCGACGCGGTGTCGGATGGCACCGACGTGTTCATCGGCGGCATCATGGAGCACATCGAACAGGCCGGCGTGCACTCCGGCGATTCGGCCTGTTCACTGCCGCCGTATACGCTCGATGAGTCCATTCAGGGGCGCCTGCGCGAACAGATGCGGGGCATGGCCCTGGAACTCGGTGTGGTCGGCCTGATGAACGCGCAGTTCGCGATCCAGGGCGACGAGGTCTACGTGCTGGAGGTCAATCCGCGGGCCTCGCGCACGGTGCCGTTCGTGTCCAAGGCGACCGGGGTGCCGCTGGCCAAGATCTCGGCGCGCTGCATGGCGGGCGCGACGCTGGCGGAACAGGGGATCACGGGGTCCGTCACGCCGCCCTATTACAGCGTGAAAGAGTCGGTCTTCCCGTTCGTGAAGTTCGCGGGCGTGGACCCGCTGCTCGGCCCCGAGATGAAGTCGACCGGCGAGGTCATGGGCGTCGGGCGGACGTTCGGCGAGGCGTTTGCCAAGAGCCAGATGGCGGCCGGTGATCCGCTGCCGCGGTCCGGACAGGCCTTCGTCAGCGTGCGCGACCAGGACAAGGCGCACGCGACCGAGATCGCCGGCGATTTGCACCGCTTCGGCTTCGAGATCGTGGCGACGCACGGCACGGCGGTGGCTGTTGAAGCCGCCGGTATTCCCTGTAAACATATCAACAAGGTGAAAGAAGGGCGGCCGCACATCGTCGATCTGATCAAGAACGACGAGATCGCCCTCATCATCAACACGACCGAGGGCAAGTCCGCGATCGCGGACTCGTTCACCATCCGTCGCGAGGCGCTGAACCATCGGGTGGCGTATGCGACCACGATCGCGTGCGGGCGCGCGATGTGTCTGGCGCTCTCGTACCCGGAAGATGGCCGGGTGAGCCGGCTGCAGGATTTGCATCAGGAGATCGTATGAGCAGGGCCCCGATCACGGCGCGCGGTGCCGCGAAAATGCGCGAGGAACTGGATCGCCTCAAGTCGGTCGATCGCCCGCAGGTTATCGAGGCGATCGCCGAGGCGCGTGCCCATGGCGATCTCAAGGAGAACGCCGAGTACCACGCCGCGCGCGAGCAGCAGGGCTTTATCGAGGGCCGGATCAGCGAGCTGGAGTCCAAGCTCTCCAACGCCGAGGTGATCGACGTCAGCACGCTCGCCGGTAAAGACAAGATCGTATTCGGCGCGACGGTGGAACTGCTCGATCTCGATTCCGATGAAGAGGTGACGTACCAGATCGTCGGTGACGGTGAGGCCAGCATCGAGAGCGGACTGATATCCATCAGTTCCCCGATCGCCCGGGCCCTCATCGGCAAGCAGGAGGGCGATGTCGCCGAGGTCGAGGCACCCGGTGGACGCCGCGAGTACGAGGTTGTCGGTATCCGCTACGAATGAGGCCCGCGTGAGGTCGCGGGCCATTCGCACCGCCGCGGTGAGCGAGCGCCACCGCACGCGGGTGCCGTTCGGGGTTCAGTCCGGCAGCGTCAGGCGTGGCCGCTCGGTGTTGCGGCGAAAGAGGGTCGCGGTCGCGCCCAGTTGCTGGACGCTCTCGGCTCCGGTCCGCTCACACAGGGTCGCGATCATTTCCCGCCGTTCTTCCCGCCCCGCCGAAGCGAGCCGGATCTTGACGAGTTCATGGTCGTCGAGGGCTTGTTCGAGTTCCTTGACCACGGCGTCGGTGAGCCCGCGCTGGCCGAGGCGTACAATGGGCTTGCGGTTATGGGCCTGAGCCCGGAGGAAAGTGATCTGGGAACGGCGGAGCATCGTGAGGACCGGTCGGCTGAAAGCGGCGCGAGTCTAGCACGCGACGCCGACGCCGCGCTCGCCTCGATCAAGCGCGAACTGGCGGCGATTATCATCGTCGCGGTAATCGGCGCGCCGCTGGTCATGCACTGGCTGGAGGGGGCCCGTGAACTCGCGGTGCTGGGCGCGTACGGCGTCGGCGCCGGCCTGTGGGTGCACACGCGGGCGCGCGGCCTGTTGCTCGCGCTGCGCCAGGCGCGGCGCGCGGAGCAGCGGAATGGCTCGTAGCAAAAGCAGCCAGCGGTGGCTGCGTGAGCAGCATGCCGATCCGTGGACGCGCCGTGCCCGCAGCGAGGGCTGGCGTGGCCGGGCGGTGTACAAGCTGATGGAGCTCGATCGCAAGGATCGGCTCCTGCGCAAGGGCATGCACGTCGTGGACCTCGGCGCGGCCCCCGGGAGCTGGTCGCAGTATGCGGTCACCCGCGTGGGGGACGAGGGGCTCGTCATCGCGAGCGACCGGCTCCCGATCGACCCGATCGCCGGGGTCGGGTTCGTGGAGGGGGATTTCCATGACGAGACGGTGCTCAACGGCCTGCTGGAGGCGCTGGGCCCGGGGGCCGACCTTGTAATGTCCGATATGGCCCCCAACATGAGTGGGGTGGCGGCGGTGGACCAGCCGGCGTCCATGGCGCTGACGGAACTGGCGCACGATCTCGCGGTCCGTGTATTGAAACCGGGCGGCAGCTTCGTGACGAAGATGTTCCAGGGAGAAGGCAGCGATGCGTTCACGCGGGCGCTGAAATCCGATTTCACCAGCGTTCGTATCCGCAAACCGGAGGCATCGCGCGATCGCTCGCGCGAGGTCTATATTGTGGCGACCGGGCGGCAACTGTAGTACGGTCCAAATACGTTGAAAGCGGCTTTATGGCGCCGCTGACGGAGTGAGGTAGCCCTTGAGCGATCTGTTCAAAAACATCCTGCTGTGGGTGGTCATCGCAGTCGTCCTGATGTCCGTGTTCAATAACTTCGGGCAGACGACCCCGCAGCGCCAGGAAATTTCCTACGATCAGTTCATCAGCGACGTGAAGCGCGATCGTGTCGATGAGGTGATGTTCAAGAGCGACGGTCAGCGGATCGAGGGACAGCGCTCGAACGGCGACCAGTTCGTGACGTTCAGCCCCGAGTCGGACAATCGGGCCCTGGTCGGCGATCTGCTTGAGCACAACGTCACCATCAAGGCGGCGCCTCCCGAAAGCACGTCCATCCTGACCCAGATCTTCATCAGCTGGTTCCCGTTCCTGCTGCTGATCGGCGTGTGGATCTTCTTCATGCGCCAGATGCAGGGAGGCGGTGCCGGCAAGGGCGCGATGTCCTTCGGCAAGAACAAGGCCAAGCTGATGGGCGAGGACCAGGTCAAGGTCACGTTCAACGACGTGGCCGGCGTCGACGAGGCCAAGGAAGAAGTGGTCGAGCTGGTCGACTTCCTCAAGGATCCGGCCAAATTCCAGCGGCTCGGCGGGCAGATCCCGCGCGGTGTGCTGATGGTCGGACCCCCGGGTACCGGCAAGACGCTGCTGGCCAAGGCGATCGCCGGCGAGGCCAAGGTCCCGTTCTTCACGATCTCGGGTTCGGATTTCGTCGAGATGTTCGTCGGCGTCGGCGCCTCGCGCGTACGCGACATGTTCGAACAGGCGAAGAAGCACGCCCCGTGCATCATCTTTATCGATGAGATCGACGCGGTCGGCCGCCAGCGCGGCGCCGGTCTGGGCGGCGGTCACGACGAGCGCGAGCAGACGCTGAACCAGCTGCTGGTGGAAATGGACGGCTTCGAGGGCAACGAGGGCGTGATCGTGATCTCCGCGACCAACCGCCCGGACGTCCTCGATCCGGCACTGCTCCGCCCGGGCCGGTTTGACCGTCAGGTCACCGTGCCACTGCCGGATCTGCGCGGGCGCGAGCATATTCTGCGGGTGCACATGCAGAAGCTGCCGTGCGACGAGAACGTGCGTCCCCGCGATATCGCTCGTGGCACCCCCGGATTCTCGGGTGCCGATCTGGCGAACCTCGTGAACGAGGCGGCGCTGTTCGCGGCGCGTGGCAACCGCAAGAACGTGACCATGGAGGAGTTCGAGCGCGCCAAGGACAAGCTGATCATGGGCGCCGAGCGCAAATCCATGGTCATGAAGGAGGAGGAGAAGCGGCTGACCGCCTACCACGAGGCCGGTCATGCGATCGTCGGCCGTCTGGTGCCGGATCACGACCCCGTCTACAAGGTGAGCATCATCCCGCGCGGGCGGGCGATGGGGATCACGATGTTCCTGCCGGAGGAGGACCGCTACAGCCTCACCAAGCAGGGAATCGAGAGCCAGTTGTCATCCCTGTTCGGCGGCCGCATTGCCGAGCAGTTGATGTTCGGCAACGAACGCGTGACGACCGGGGCCTCGAATGACATCGAACGTGCGACCCAGATCGCGCGGAATATGGTCACCAAGTGGGGTATGTCCGACAAGCTCGGGCCGCTGTCTTACGGTGAGGACGAGAACGAGGTGTTCCTTGGTCGCTCGGTGACGCAGCACAAGAACATGTCGGACGATACGCAACACGCGATCGACGAAGAGATCCGGCATTTCATTGATCGCAATTACGAGCGTGCCGAGAAGATCCTCAGCGAGAACATGGACAAGCTCCACACGATGGCCGATGCGCTGCTGAAGTACGAGACCATCGATCATCATCAGATCCAGGCCATCATGGAGGGTCGCGAGCCGGGTCCGCCGGCCGACTGGAAGGATGACGATCAGACGCCGAACGCCGGGGATCAGGGCACGGCCGAGGCCGGCGACTCTGCCGGCAAGGGTGAATCGGGCAAGGAAGGGCCGCTCGGCGATCCGGCCAGTCAGCACTGAGATCGGGGTTTTGCGAGTAATGCGGCCGGCGCTTCCTGCGCCGGCCGTTTTCGTTGCAGCGCCGGCAGCGGAATCCGCCGGGCATGCCTGAGAGGAGTAGCCAATGGGTGACGCGGCTGTACGTCTGCGCCAGCGACTTGCGCGACCCGAACCGCTTGTCATGGGCGTGCTCAACGTAACGCCGGATTCGTTTTCCGATGGTGGGCGCTACACGGAGGTGGATGCCGCGGTGGCGCGGGCGCAGCAGATGGTCGAGGAAGGCGCCGAGTTGATCGATATCGGCGGCGAGTCGACCCGGCCGGGTGCCGAAGCTGTGCCGCTGGACGAAGAACGGCGGCGGGTCCTGCCGCTGCTCGAGGCGCTGGCCGAGCGGGTGGATGTGCCCCTGTCGATCGACACGAGCAAGCCCGAGATCATGACCGAGGCGGGCGCCGCCGGCGTGGCGCTGATCAACGACGTGCGTGCGCTGGCGGCGCCCGGGGCGTTATCCGCGGCGGCGGCGCTGGACGCCAGTGTCTGCGTGATGCATATGCAGGGCGAACCGCGCAGCATGCAGACGTCGCCGTATTACGACAACGTCGTCCGCGAGGTGGGCGATTTCCTCGAAGAGCGGATCGCCGCCTGCATCGACGCGGGGATCGGGCGTGATCGGCTCGTGGTCGATCCGGGATTCGGCTTTGGCAAGACGCTGGACCACAATCTCTCGCTGCTGCGCCATCTCGCGACGCTGATCGTGCGGCTTGATCTGCCGCTGCTCGCCGGCATGTCGCGCAAGCGCATGATCGGCACCCTGACGGGTGGCGCACCGGCCGAGGAACGGCTATACGGTAGTCTCGCGGCTGCCGTGCTGGCGGCCGAGCGTGGTGCAAGGGTGTTGCGCGTTCATGACGTGCGGCCCACTGTGGAGGCCCTCGCGATCGTCCAGGCGACCATGAAAGCGGAGTAATACAGGTTATGGGTGGATGTCGGTTTTTCGGCACGGACGGAATCCGCGGGCGGGTCGGCGAGCAGCCCATGAACGCGGAGTTCGTGCTGCGCCTGGGCTGGGCGGCCGGACGGGTGCTCGCGGCCCGCGGCAGCCGCGAGGTCCTGATCGGCAAGGATACGCGCCTCTCCGGCTATCTCTTCGAATCAGCGCTTGAATCGGGCCTGGCGTCGGCGGGCGTGAATACGAGCCTGGTCGGGCCAATGCCCACGCCCGCGATCGCGTACCTTACCCGGACCTTCCGCCAGGCCGCGGGCGTCGTCATCAGCGCGTCGCACAACCCCTACTACGACAACGGCGTAAAGTTCTTCTCGTCCGAGGGGACGAAGCTGCCCGACGCGGTCGAGACCGAGATCGAATCGCTGCTGGACGACCCCGTCGGTACGGTGCGACCCGACAAGCTCGGCCGCGCGAGCCGGGTTGAAGACGCCCGTGGGCGTTATATCGAGTTCTGCAAAGCCACGCTGCCATTCGGATCCAGTCTCCGCGGGCTGCGAATCGTCGTCGACTGCGCCCATGGCGCGACCTACCAGGTCGCGCCGCAGGTATTCCGCGAACTGGGTGCGGACGTCGTGGCGATTGGTGTCGAACCGGATGGGCTCAATATCAATCAGGATTGCGGCGCAACGGCGCCGGAGGCGCTCGCGCAGAAGGTGGTCGCCGAGAATGCGGACGTCGGGGTCGCGCTGGACGGTGATGGCGACCGCCTGATCATGGTCGATCGCAACGGCCGGGTCGTCGATGGCGATGTGCTGCTGCTGATCCTGGCACAGGCGCGGCATGCAGCCGGAAATCTGGGCGGCGGGGTGGTCGGTACGCTGATGTCGAATCTCGGCCTCGAACGGGGCCTGAAGGCGCTGGATATTCCCTTCGAGCGGGCGGCCGTCGGTGACCGCTTTGTACTGGAGCGGCTGCACGCGCGTGGCTGGAAACTCGGTGGCGAGGCGTCCGGGCATATCGTCTGCCTCGATCGCACGACTACGGGTGACGGGATCGTGTCGGCACTGCAGGTGCTGGGCCTCATGGTCGAGGCCGATACCGGACTGGACACGCTGGCTGCGTCTTTTGAGCGTTATCCGCAACTGCTCGTGAATGTCCGGGTCGCCGAACGGGTCGACCCGTGCGCGAATGAAACGGTCCAGGCCGAAATCCGGAGAGTGGAGAAAGAGCTGGGGGAGCACGGTCGGGTATTGCTTCGGGCTTCCGGTACCGAGCCGCTGGTGCGGGTCATGGTGGAGGGGCCGAACGAGGACGCGATCGAGTCCATGGCCGAGCGCCTCGCCGGCACGGTACGTCAGGAGTTCTGCAGCGCGGAAAACGCCGCGTCAAATTGATCTGCCCCTTGGGCGCGTGTACCCTTGCGCCTCCCGTATCCGGGCAGGGTGGTAGCGATGCGTCGACCGTTGGTCTGCGGCAACTGGAAACTGAACGGTTCGATCGGCAAGACCGGTCAGCTCATCGACGCGTTGGTGAGCGGGATGACTGGTATCGACGGCGTCGATATCGCCGTTTGCCCCGTGTTCGTCCATCTGCCGCTGGCCTGTGAGCGGGCTGCCGGGACCGCGCTGCATATCGGTGTGCAGGACGTCTCCGATCAGGCCCAGGGCGCGTTTACGGGTGAGGTCGGGGCCGGCATGGCGGCTGAGTTCGGCGCACGGATTGCGATTCTCGGTCACTCCGAGCGCCGGGCGCGGCACGGTGAAACGGATGCCGGTGTCGCCGCGAAGTTCATCGCGGCCCGGGGCGCGGGGCTGACGCCGATCCTCTGCGTCGGCGAGACGCTGGCCGAGCGCGATGCCGGGGATACGCTGGCGGTGGTGACACGCCAGCTCGATACCGTGCTTGAGATGACCGGTGTTGCCGGCTTCGGTGACGGTGTGATCGCGTACGAGCCGGTATGGGCGATCGGTACCGGGCGAACGGCGACCCCCGAACAGGCGCAGGAGGTCCATGCGGCACTGCGTGGTCGCCTGGCCGCACACGATGCGGCGCTCGGTGAGGGCGCCAGAATCGTGTATGGCGGCAGCATGAAGGGCGCGAATGCGGGCGAGCTTATGGCCATGCCGGATATCGACGGTGGCCTGATCGGCGGCGCCTCGCTGGACGCGGACGAATTCCTGGCCATCGCGCGCGCCGCGGTGGCCGCGTAAACCCATTCAATAGAGAGCACCGATGCACACGGTTGTCCTGACCATACACGTACTGCTTGCCATCGGCGTGATCGGCCTGGTGCTGATCCAGCAGGGCAAGGGCGCCGACGCGGGCGCGGCCTTCGGCAGCGGTTCCTCGGCGACCGTCTTCGGTGCCGGCGGTTCCGGATCGTTTCTGACCCGCATGACGACCGCACTCGCGACGCTGTTCTTCGTGACCAGTCTTGCACTCGCCGTCATCGCGGCGAACCGTGGGGGCGAATCCGATAGCGTGGTGGACCGCACGGCGCCGGCGACGGAGCAGGCCGATCCGGGCGCTGCGGGCGGCAGCAGCGACCTGCCGGCGGACGAGGGAACTTCTGGTACCGGCGCGGCCGGTGGCGAGAGTGAATCGGATGGCGATTTGCCGCCGATCGAGGAGTGATTGATGCCCGCTCATCGGGTATCATTGGTGTTTCGGGCCGGTGCTCCGGTCCATTGCCGACGTGGCGGAATTGGTAGACGCGCTATCTTGAGGGGGTAGTGGCCACTGGCCGTCCCGGTTCGAGTCCGGGCGTCGGCACCATCTTTCTGTGGTATCGTTGACGTGCGTTATTGCGCCCGCCGTGAACGATATCGCCCGGTCCCGCGGAACCGCCCGCGGGCGCCGCGATCAAGAATCGGGGTTACGACATGGTCGCGAATTATCTGCCGATCCTGATGTTCATCATGATCGGCGTCGTCGTCGGGGTCGTCACGCTGATCGCCGGCCGGGTGGTGGGCCCTCACCGCCCCGACAGCGAGAAGGACTCGCCGTACGAGTGCGGTTTCGAGGCCTTCGAAGACTCGCGGATGAAATTCGACGTCCGCTACTACCTTGTCGCCATCCTGTTCATCATCTTCGACCTTGAAATCGCGTTCCTGTTTCCATGGGCTGTGGCCCTCGGAGACATGGCGGCTGCCGGTTTCATCGCCATGGCCATATTCCTCGGTATCCTGGTGATCGGTTTTATCTACGAGTGGAAGAAGGGGGCGCTGGAATGGGAATAGAAGGCGTTCTCGAGAAGGGTTTTGTCACGACCTCCGCGGACAAGGTCCTGAACTGGGCGCGAACCGGGTCGCTGTGGCCGATGACCTTCGGCCTCGCGTGCTGTGCAGTCGAAATGATGCACACGGGCGCCTCCCGTTATGACATGGACCGTTTCGGTATCGTGTTTCGGCCGAGCCCGCGCCAGTCGGACGTGATGATCGTCGCCGGTACGCTGTGCAACAAGATGGCGCCGGCCCTGCGCAAAGTGTATGACCAGATGGCGGAACCGCGCTGGGTCATCTCCATGGGCTCCTGCGCGAATGGCGGCGGCTACTACCACTACTCCTATTCGGTAGTCCGCGGCTGCGACCGGATCGTGCCGGTCGATATCTACGTCCCCGGATGCCCGCCCACCGCCGAGGCGCTGCTCTACGGCATCCTGCAGCTGCAGAAGAAGATCAAGCGGACCGAAACCATCGCACGCTGACAACGGCGCGCGGAGCGGGGGAATACGATGTCGCAACGGGTTCATGACCTTGCGGACCGGATCAAGGAGCGCTTTGACGCCCGACTCGGCGATTGTCGCGTCGCGGTGGGTGAGGTCACCATCGAAGTGGCCGCGCAGGATCTCCTGGACGTCAGCCGCGCGCTGCGTGACGAAGAGCCCTTCCGGTTTGAGCAGTTGGTGGATCTCTGCGGGGTCGATTACCTCTCGTATGGCACCGATGAATGGAGCCGTGGCGAGCTGAGCGAGAGCGGTTACTCGCGCGGCGTCGAGGACGCGGGTACGACGGGGCGGCTGCATTTCGGTGACGAGGCTCAGGGGGGTGAACTCGACACGCCGCGCTTCGCCGCCGTCATCCATCTCCTTTCCTACACGCATAACCAGCGTCTTCGCATCCGCTGCTACGCGCCGGACGACGATGCGCCGATCCTGCCGACTCTGACGGAGATCTGGCCGGGGTCGAACTGGTTCGAGCGCGAGGCGTTCGATCTCTACGGGATCCTGTTCGACGGCCATCCTGACCTGCGTCGCATCCTGACCGACTATGGTTTTGTCGGCCATCCGTTCCGCAAGGATTTCCCGCTGGTCGGCCATGTCGAGATGCGTTACGACCCGGAAAAGGAACGCGTCATCTACCAGCCGGTCACCATCGAGGCGCGTGTGCTGGTGCCGAAGGTGATTCGCGAGGACAACCGGTACGCCCGGCCGGAAACGGAAGAGGGCGACAAAGATGCCTGAGATACAGAATTTCACGCTCAATTTCGGCCCGCAGCACCCGGCCGCCCACGGGGTCCTGCGCCTCGTCCTCGAAATGGACGGCGAGGTGATCCAGCGGGCAGACCCGCATGTGGGTCTGCTGCACCGGGCGACCGAAAAGCTCGCCGAGACCAAGCCGTACGTTCAGAGCATCGGGTATATGGACCGGCTCGACTACGTCTCGATGATGTGCAACGAGCACGGCTATGTGCTCGCGATCGAGAAGCTGCTCGGTATCGAGCCGCCGATCCGCGCGCAGTACATCCGCGTGATGTTCGACGAGATCACGCGCATCCTGAACCATCTGCTCTGGTTGGGTGCGCATGCGCTCGACATCGGCGCGATGACCGCATTCCTTTATGCCTTCAGGGAACGCGAAGACCTGATGGACTGCTATGAGGCGGTCTCCGGTGCGCGCATGCATGCGAAATACTACCGCCCCGGCGGAGTCGCCCGGGATCTGCCGGGCTATATGCCGCAGTACGAGGCATCCCGCTGGCGGTCGAAGCGCGAAGTCGAGCAGCTCAACGAGGCCCGCAAGGGTGGGTTACTCGACTTCATCGAGGATTTCTGCGAGCGCTTCCCGCGCTGTGTCGATGAGTACGAAACGCTGCTGACCGACAACCGCATATGGAAGCAGCGCACGGTTGATATCGCGACGGTTTCGGCCGATCGCGCGATCGAGCTTGGATTTACCGGGCCCATGCTGCGCGGCTCCGGGGTCGAATGGGATCTGCGCAAGAAACAGCCGTACGAAGTCTACGATCGCATGGATTTCGATATCCCGGTCGGTACGAAAGGCGACTGCTATGACCGCTACCTCGTACGGATCGAAGAGATGCGGCAGTCAACGCGAATAATCAAACAATGCATCGACTGGCTTCGGAACAATCCGGGGCCGACCATGATCGACGACCGCAAGATCGCCCCGCCACGGCGTGAGGAGATGAAGGCCGACATGGAGGCGCTGATTCATCACTTCAAATTCTTCACGGAGGGATTCAGCGTGCCGGCGGGCGAGGCCTATGCGGCGGTCGAGGCGCCGAAGGGCGAGTTCGGCTGTTACCTAGTCTCCGATGGCGCCAACAAGCCATACCGGCTCAAGGTCCGCGCCCCGGGCTTCGCGCACCTCTCCGCGTTCAACGAGATGGTGCAGGGCCATATGCTGGCCGACGTGGTCGCCGTGGTCGGAACCCAGGATCTCGTATTCGGGGAGGTGGACCGGTGAGTATCGAACAGGAACAAAGCCGGACCGATCTGCTTTCGGACGAGGTCAAGGCGGAGATCGACCAATGGGTCGCGCGATTCCCGCCCGAGGGGATCCAGTCGGCTTCGCTGCAGTCGCTGATGGCGGTTCAGCACGCGAACGGCGGCTGGGTGAGCACGGAACTGATGGATGCCGTCGCTGATTACCTCGGCATACCGCGCGTCTCGATCTATGAGGTCGCGACGTTCTATTCGATGATCGAGACCGAGCCGGTCGGCCGGCACAGCGTCTCCATCTGCACGAATATCTCCTGCATGCTGCGCGGGGCGGACGATCTGGTCGCCCATGTCGAGAAACGGCTCGGCTGCCGGCGAGGGGAGACCACCGCCGACGGCCGCATCTTTCTCAAGATGGAAGAGGAGTGTCTCGCCGCCTGCCGTTGTGCGCCGATGATGCAGGTCGATCACGTCTATTACACGGACCTCACGCCGGAGCGCGTCGACGAGATACTCGACGCGCTGGAGTGAAACGATGCTCGATGACGCCAGTCTCAATCAGGTCTGTTACGCCACGCTCCAGTTCGATGAGCCGTGGTCGTATGAAAACTACCTCAAGCTCGGCGGCTATGAGGCCTGGCAGCGGGTCCTCCGCGGCGAGTTGAGCGCCGAGGCGATCATCGACGAACTCAAGACCTCGAACCTGCGCGGGCGCGGCGGCGCGGGGTTCCCGGTCGGCATCAAATGGAGCTTCATGCCGCGCAATGCACCGGGGCAGAAGTACATCGTCTGCAACTCGGACGAGTCCGAGCCCGGCACGTGCAAGGACCGTGACCTCCTGACACTGAATCCCCACGCACTGATCGAGGGCATGGCGATTGGCGGGTTCGTGATGGGGGCGACGGTCGGCTACAACTACCTGCGCGGCGAGTTCGGTGACGAGGTGTACCGGCGCTGCGAGCAGGCACTCGCCGAAGCCTATGAACACGGATGGCTCGGCCGGGATATCCAGGGCAGCGGGATCGATTTCGATCTGCATAACGCGCTCGGTGCCGGCGCCTACATCTGCGGCGAGGAAACCGCGCTGCTCGAATCGCTGGAGGGCAAGAAAGGGCTCCCGCGGTTCAAACCGCCGTTCCCCGCCCAATACGGTGTCTATGGCCGCCCGACGACGGTCAACAACACCGAGACGCTCGCCTCGGTGCCGACGGTATTGCGCCGTGGCGGTGACTGGTTTGCCGGGCTTGGGGTGGAGAACGCCGGGGGGACCAAGATCTTCTCGGTCTCGGGGCACGTCGAACGACCCGGAAATTTCGAGGTCCCGATGGGCACCCCGTTCAGTGAGCTGCTGGAACTCGCCGGTGGCGTGCGGGGAGGCCGCGATCTGAAAGCGGTGATCCCCGGTGGGTCGTCGGTGCCTGTCGTGCCGGGCGCGACGATGCTCGAGGCGAACATGGATTACGATTCGATCACCAAAGTCGGCTCCATGCTCGGATCCGGTGCGGTGATCGTGATGGACGACTCGACGGATATGGTTGAGGCGCTGCGGCGGATCTCACGTTTCTATATGTCGGAGTCCTGTGGTCAGTGCACGCCGTGCCGGGAAGGCACGGGCTGGCTGTATCGGATGCTCACGCGTATCGTTCGGGGTGAGGCGGTCATGGACGATCTCGAGCGGCTGGAGCATGCCGCCCGCCGTATCGAGGGACGCACGATCTGTGCCCTCGGCGATGCGGCCGCAATGCCCGTTCGCAGTTTCCTGAAACATTTCCGGCCGGAGTTCGAGTATTACATCGAACACGGGCGGAGCGTGCTCGCGGATCGCGCCTCCGAGGCGGCCTGATCGCGTGCCGGCAGCAGCGAGACGCTCATGACGGAAGAAACGCTGGAACAGAACGTCGAGATGGTCGAGATCGAGGTCGACGGCAAGCCGGTGCGCGTGCGCAAAGGGGCGATGCTGATCGAGGCGACCGATGCGGCGGGTATCGACGTGCCGCGGTTCTGTTATCACCGCAAGCTCTCGATCGCGGCCAACTGCCGGATGTGTCTGGTCGAGGTCGAGAAGGCGCCGAAGCCGTTGCCCGCGTGCGCGACCCCGGTTGCGGACGGCATGAAGGTCTGGACCGGTTCCGAGCGCGCGCTCGATGCCCAGCAGGGCACCATGGAGTTCCTGCTGATCAATCACCCGCTTGATTGCCCGGTGTGCGACCAGGGCGGTGAGTGCGAGCTGCAGGATGTCGCGCTCGGTTATGGCGAGGGGATCTCGCGCTTCACGGAATCGAAACGCGCCGTCGCCGACGAAGACCTCGGCCCCTTGATTTCGACCGACATGACCCGCTGCATCCACTGCACGCGCTGTGTCCGTTTCGGCACCGAGATCGCGGGCGTCCGCGAGCTCGGGGCGACCGGGCGCGGTGAGGAGATGCGGATCGGCACGTATGTCGGGCGTACCGTCAGTTCCGAGATGTCGGGCAACGTCATCGATCTGTGCCCGGTGGGCGCACTCACGAACAAGCCGGCGCGGTATACCTTCCGGCCGTGGGAACTGCTGCAGCAGCCGACGGTTTCGCCACACGACAGCATCGGCTCGAATGTCTTCATGCATCAGCGGCGCGGGCGCATCATGCGCGCCGTCCCGCGCGACAACGAACGGATCAACGAGACCTGGATCGCGGATCGGGATCGCTACAGCTGTCATGGGCTGTACGCCGACGATCGGGTCATGCTGCCGCTGATCAAGTGCGACGGTATCTGGGAAGAGGTCGACTGGGACGTCGCATTGCCGGCGGCCGCGGAGGCCCTGCGTGACGTCACGGCGCGCCACGGCGGTGACGGTGTGGCGGGCGTGATCTCGGGTTATGCGACGACCGAGGAGCACTATCTGGGCCAGAAGCTGATCCGTGGGCTGGGCAGTCCGCACGTCGATCACCGTCTGCGCCAGCTCGATTTTTCCGATCAGGATCAGGCGCCCGTGATGCCCTGGCTCGGTCAGTCGATCGAGCAGCTGGAAAAACTGGACGCGGCGCTGCTGGTCGGCTCCAACGTGCGCAAGGAACAGCCCCTTGCCGCCCATCGCCTGCGCAAGGCGGTGATCGGGCACGGTGCACGCGTGAGCTTCCTGAATGCGCGTCGCTTCGACTGGCATTTCGATGTCGATCGCGAAATCGCGGTACGCCCCGATCGGATGGTGGCGTCGCTGGCCGGGATCGCGGCCGCCGTCGCCGAGCGCGCGGGCACCGAACTGCCACGGGACCTGGCACCGCTGGCGGGCAAGGGCGTTCCGGACGGGGAGCAGCGCGCGGTCGCCGAAGCACTGGTCGATGGCGCGTCGAGCACGGTCCTCCTCGGCAGTCAGGCACTCGGGCATCCCGAGCTGGCAACCCTGCGGCGGCTCGCGGCCGCGATCGCGCAGATGGCCACCGCGCGCTTCGGCTACCTGCCCGAATACGGCAATGCCGCCGGCGCCTGGCTCGCCGGTTGCGTGCCGCACCGCGGTCCGGGTGGGCAGGCGGTCGACACGGCGGGTGCCACGGCGGCCGACTTCTGGTCGTCACCGAAACCCGGGTACCTGTTGCTCGGCGTCGAACCGGAATTCGACAGCGTGGACGCGGCCGCGGCCAAGGCGGCGCTCGACGCGGCCGAGTCCGTCGTCGCGATCGCGCCGTTCACCAGCGATGCGATGCTGCAATACGCGGATATCATCCTGCCCGGCACCACGTTTGCCGAGACCGACGGCACGTTCGTCAACGCGGAGGGCCTCTGGCAGAACTTCAGCGCGGCGGGGACGCCGCCGGGCGACTCGCGACCGAACTGGAAGATTCTGCGCGTGCTTGGCAACGAACTGGGCATCGCCGGCTTCGAATACCACGCGGCGGCGGAAATCCGGCGTGAACTCAAGGAACGCTGCCGCGAGGTGACACTGGATAACACCGTCCCGGCGGGGGAAAGCCTGCCGGAGACTCGGTCGATCGACGGCCTCGTACGCTACGGCGACGTACCGATGTATTCGGTCGATCCGCTCGTACGGCGTTCGCGGCCCTTGCAGGAGGCGGCCGATGCGGGCCAACCGGCCGCCCGGGTCGCGCCGGCCGATGCCGCGCGGCTGGGCCTGACGGACGCGGAGCGGGTGACCGTGCGCCAGGGCGCGCAGGCCGGTGTGCTCGATCTGCTGGTGGACGTCCGGATTCCCGAAGGGTGCGTCTGGATCCCGCAGGGGATGGAAGCGACCGGCACGCTCGGTCCGGTGTTCGGTGGCGTGGAACTGGAGCGGGCGTAAGCGACCATGATCGAATCCATTGCCGCAATGTGGGCCTCGCTCCCGGAGTTCGTCCGGGTCTCGCTGGTGATCCAGGGGAAGATCCTGCTGATCATCATTCCGGTGATGCTCTCCGTCGCCTACCTGACGTATGCGGAAAGGCGCGTGATCGGCTATATGCAGCGCCGCCGCGGACCGAATCGGGTCGGGTACTACGGTCTGTTGCAGCCGATCGCGGATGGACTCAAGCTGCTGTCGAAGGAGGTCATCCTCCCGACCAATGCGAACCGATTTCTGTTCCTGCTCGCGCCGATTCTCTCGATCGGGCCGTCGCTGGCGGCCTGGGCGGTGGTCCCGTTCGCCGAGGGCTGGATCCTTGCCGACATCGATGCGGCGCTCCTGTACGTGCTCGCACTCACCGGGGTCGGTGTCTACGGCGTGATCATCGCCGGCTGGGCCTCGAACTCGAAATATGCGTTTCTCGGCGCGATGCGATCGGCCGCGCAGATGGTCGCGTACGAAATCGCCATGGGCTTCGCCCTGGTCGGCGTGCTCATGGCGGGCGGGAGCCTCAATCTGGGCGCCATCACCCAGGCGCAGGAAGGTGGGCTGTTCTCCTGGTTCTGGCTGCCGCTGCTGCCCCTGTTCGTGGTGTATTTCATTGCCGGCGTAGCCGAAACGAACCGTCTGCCGTTCGACGTCGCCGAGGGCGAGTCCGAGATCGTGGCGGGTTTCCATGTTGAATATTCCGGCATGGCTTTCGCGATCTTCTTCCTCGCCGAATATGCGAACATGATCCTGATCGCGGCGCTCGCCGGGGTGATGTTCCTGGGTGGCTGGCAGTCGCCGTTCCCGGATGGTACGGACGGCGTGCACTGGTTCCTGGTCAAGACGGCCGTGGTGGCGTTCTTCTATCTCTGGTTCCGGGCCACGTTCCCGCGCTACCGCTACGACCAGGTGATGCGCTTGGGGTGGAAGGTGTTCATCCCGATCACGATCATCTGGATTTTTGTCGAGGGTGTCATGGCCTGGTTCCAGGTCGGCCCGTGGTCCGTATGATGACCGGCCGCAACAACCTGACCGGTCGGGAGGAGTCGCGCAGATGAGTGCGATCTCGCGTTTTTTCAAATCGTTCCTGCTTTGGGAGCTGCTCAAGGGCATGCGCCTGACCGGGCGGAATTTCTTTTCCCGCAAGGTGACGATCGCCTATCCGGAAGAGAAGACGCCGAAATCGCCCAGGTTCCGCGGACTGCACGCCCTGCGCCGGTATCCGAACGGCGAGGAGCGCTGTATCGCCTGCAAGCTATGCGAGGCGGTATGCCCGGCGCTGGCGATCACGATCGAGTCTGAGGAGCGCGATGACGGGACGCGTCGCACGACGCGCTATGACATCGATCTGTTCAAATGCATCTACTGCGGCCTGTGCGAGGAATCCTGCCCGGTGGATTCGATCGTGGAGACCAGTATCCACGAATACCATTTCGAGCAGCGGGGCGAGCAGATCATCACGAAACCCGAACTGCTCGCGATCGGTGACAAATACGAAGAGATGATCGCGGCCGACCGCGCTCTCGATGCCCCTTACAGGTAAGCCGCATGCCAGTGGAACAGCTCACATTCTGGATTTTCTCGGCGGTGATGATCGCGTCCTCGCTGCGCGTGATTACGGCCCGGAATCCGGTGCACTCGGTCCTCTTCCTGGTGTTGACGTTCTTTACGGCGGCCGCGCTGTGGCTCCTGCTCGAGGCCGAATTCCTCGGCATCGTGCTGGTGCTTGTCTACGTCGGCGCTGTGATGGTGCTGTTCCTGTTCGTGGTCATGATGATTGATGTCAATATCGCGCCGCTGCGCGAGGGTTTCGTGCGGTTCCTGCCGCTGGGCGCGCTCGTGGGCATCGTCATGGTGGCGGAACTCGTCCTGATCGTCGGTCCGCGCTATTTTGGCAGCGACCGCTACGCGGCGCCGCCCGCCGCGCCCGCGGATTACAGCAACACCGAAGCGCTCGGGCGCCTGCTGTATACCGAGTATCTCTACCAGTTCGAAATCGCGGCATTCATATTGCTGGTCGCGATTATCGCCGCGATCACGCTGACCATGCGCAAGCGGCCCGAGACGACGAAATACCAGACGCCGGGTAATCAGGTCCGGGCCGGCAAGGGCGATCGCCTGCGTGTGGTGCAGATGGACAGCGAGCGGCGCGAACGCCCATAACAGCCGCCGTCCCCGCGCATCGGGCCGGGGCATGGCGAGAGCGCGACGGCTCCGGGCGCCCGGGGCCCGTCGCGCCGCATAATCACAATAATCCCCGGACGCGCGGATGCGCGCCACTCGGGAGGGAGCAGGCGAGATGATCCCGCTTTCACATTATCTGATCCTCGGCGCCGTGCTGTTCGGTATCAGCATGGCCGGGATATTCATCAACCGGAAAAACGTCATCATCCTGCTGATGTCGATCGAGTTGATGCTGCTCGCCGTCAACATGAACTTCGTGGCGTTCTCGCATTTCCTCGAGGACCTCTCGGGCCAGATCTTCGTGTTCTTTATCCTGACGGTCGCCGCCGCGGAGGCGGCGATCGGGCTCGCCATTCTGGTGGTGCTGTTCCGCAACCGGGGCACGATCAACGTGGCCGACCTCGACACGATGAAGGGCTGAAGCGATGGAATCCGTCTATCTCGCCATCCCGCTGTTCCCGCTCGCGGGCGCGATCATCGCCGGTCTCTTCGGCCGGCAGATCGGTCGGGTGGGTGCGCATACGGTCACGATCGGGGCCGTGGCCATCTCGTTCGTTCTGTCGGTCATCGCCTTCTGGCATATCGTGTTCGGGGGCGGGGCCGTCTACAACGAGTCGGTCTACACCTGGATGGTGAGCGACGGGATCACCTTCGAGATCGGGTTTCTCATCGATCGCCTGACCGTGCTCATGATGACAACGGTCACGAGCGTCTCGCTGATGGTGCATATCTACACCATCGGCTACATGCACGACGATCCGGGCTACCAGCGCTTTTTCAGCTATATCTCGCTGTTCACTTTCTCGATGCTGATGCTCGTGATGGCGAACAACTTCCTGCAGCTGTTTTTCGGCTGGGAGGCGGTCGGGGTGGTCTCGTACCTCCTGATCGGGTTCTGGTATACGCGGGAATCCGCGATTTTCGCGAACCTCAAGGCGTTCCTCGTCAATCGCGTCGGTGACTTCGGGTTCATCCTCGGGATCGGCGCGATCCTCGCCTGGACGGGGACACTGGATTACGCGGCCGTATTCGCGCAGGCGGGGGATCTCGCCAACGCCCGGATCGAACTCTTCGATGGTGCCCCGTGGTCGGTGGCCACCGTGGCCTGTCTGCTGCTGTTCGTCGGCGCGATGGGCAAATCGGCTCAGGTCCCGCTGCACGTCTGGCTGCCGGACTCGATGGAGGGTCCGACGCCGATCTCCGCGCTGATCCATGCCGCTACCATGGTGACGGCGGGCATCTTCATGCTGGCGCGGATGTCGCCACTGTTCGAGATGTCGGAGACCGCGCTGTCTTTCGTGCTCGTGATCGGTGCGATCACCGCGCTGGCGATGGGCCTGGTCGGAATCGTGCAGCACGATATCAAGCGGGTGGTCGCGTATTCGACGCTTTCCCAGCTCGGCTACATGACCGTGGCGCTGGGTGCGTCGGCCTACTCGGCGGCGATTTTCCACCTGATGACCCACGCCTTCTTCAAGGCGCTGCTGTTCCTCGGTGCCGGCTCGGTGATCATCGCCATGCATCACGAGCAGGACATGCGCCGGATGGGCGGGCTGCGGCGCTACATGCCGGTGACCTACATCACCGCGGTGATCGGGTCGCTCGCCCTGATCGGGTTCCCGGGGTTTTCGGGATTCTTCTCCAAGGACGCGATCATCGAGGGGGTGCATTATTCGACCACCCCCGGGGCGGGTTTCGCGTACTGGTGCGTCCTGATCGGCGTGTTCGTGACCGCGCTGTATACGTTCCGGATGCTGTTCCTGACCTTCCATGGCGAGCCGCGCATGGATGAGCACACGCGTGAGCATCTCCATGAGACGCCGCTCGTCGTAACCGTGCCGCTGGTGCTGCTCGCGATCCCGTCGGTGATCATCGGCGCCTGGACGATCGGGCCGCTGCTGTTCGGCGGCTGGTTCGGTTCGTCGATCCTCGTGCTACCGCAGCACGACGTGATGGCGAAACTCGGGGAGGGTTTCCATGGCTGGTGGGGCTTCATCCTCCATGGTTTCCAGGGGCCGGCCGTGTATCTGGCGCTCGCCGGCGTCGTCGTCGCCTGGTTTGTCTGGATCCGGCGACCCGAGCTGGCCGACCGGGCGGCCGAGCGGCTGCGTCCGGTGCACCGTATGCTCGAGAAGAAATACGGCTTCGACGAGCTGTACCAGGCCGTGTTCGCGGAGGGAGGACGACGCCTTGGCGGTTTCCTGTCGCGGGTCGGCGACCAGCGGGTCATCGACGGCTGGATCGTCAATGGCGCCGCCCGCGTGGTCGGGCAGTGCTCCGGCCTGATGCGCCACCTCCAGAGCGGCTATCTGTATCACTACGCCTTCGCGATGATCCTCGGCGTGCTCGTCGCGCTCAGCTGGGTCGTACTGAGCGCGTGATGCCTGACAAGAATACGACGAACGGGACAACCGCGTGATGTTTGCCGACTGGCCACTGCTGAGCCTCTCCATCTGGCTGCCCATCCTCGGGGGCGTGATCGTACTCATGTCCGGCGAACAGGGTGCGCGTCGGCTCGCGTTGCTGTTCGCGATCGCCACGTTCGGTGTGACGATCCCGCTCTACACCGGGTTCGATACCACCACGCAGGCGATGCAGTTCCGTGAGTTCCTGCCGTGGTTGCCGAGTTTCAATATCAATTATCACCTGGGCATCGACGGGATCTCGCTGCCACTGATCCTGTTGACGAGTTTCGTCACGGTACTGGTCGTGATCGCGGGCTGGGGCTCGATCGAGAAGCGCGTGTCGCAGTATATGGCCTCGTTCCTGATCCTCGAGGGCGTGATGATCGGGGTGTTCGCGGCACTGGACGCGGTCCTGTTCTACGTCTTCTTCGAGGCCCAGTTGATCCCGATGTTCCTGATCATCGGGGCATGGGGCGGGCCGAATCGCGTGTACGCGACCCTGAAGTTCTTCCTGTACACGTTCCTCGGCTCGGTGTTGATGCTGGTGGCGCTGGTCTACCTCTACTACCAGTCGGGCACGTTCGATCTGCAGGAGCTGCATCTGCTGCGGCTGTCGATGCCGGAACAGATCTGGATCTTCGTGGCGCTGTTCCTGGCGTTCGCGGTCAAGATTCCGATGTGGCCCGTGCATACCTGGCTGCCCGATGCGCACGTCGAGGCGCCGACCGGGGGGTCCGTGATCCTGGCCGCCATCATGCTGAAGATGGGGGGGTACGGGTTCCTCCGCCTGAGCCTCCCGATCGCCCCGGATGCGGGGCACGAGCTCGCCGGGGTGATGATCGCCCTGTCGCTGATCGCGGTGGTCTACATCGGTTTCGTGGCGCTGGCGCAGAAGGATCTGAAGAAGCTGATCGCGTATTCCTCGATCTCGCACATGGGCTTCGTCACGCTGGGCACCTTCATCGTATTCCTGCTGGTGGCCGACTCGCCGGAAGCGGCCGGGGCGCGCCTGGGCGTCGAAGGCGCGATCGTGCAGATGGTCTCGCACGGTCTGATATCGGCCGCGCTCTTCCTCTGTGTCGGCGTGCTTTATGACCGCATGCACACGCGGATGATCGCGGACTATGGCGGCGTCGTGAATGCCATGCCGGTGTTCGCGTCCTTCCTGGTCCTGTTCGCCCTCAGCAACGCCGGACTGCCGGGGACTTCAGGGTTCGTCGGGGAGTTCATGGTGATCCTCGCCACGTTCCATGCGAACTTCTGGCTGGCCGCACTGGCGGCACTGACCCTGATTCTCGGTGCGGCTTACACGCTGTGGATGGTCAAGCGGGTGGTGTTCGGGCCGGTCGCTAACGAGAATGTCGGCGCGCTCCGGGATATCGGCCCGCGAGAGTTCGCTGTGCTCGCGCTGCTGGCCGTGACGGTCCTGGCGCTGGGCCTGTGGCCGGCACCGCTGGTCGAGGTCATGCACCCGGCCGTAGACAAGCTTATTGCGCAGGTCGCGCAATCCAAACTCTGAACGGGAACGGCATCGCGATGACAAGTCAGTTTCTGCCGCTGCTACCCGAGATCACGCTGGCCATCGGCGCGTGTGTCGTGCTCGTCGTCGATCTCTTCGTTCCCCCCGAACGCCGGGACACGACATTCGTGTTCGCGCTCGCGGCATTGGTGGCGACGCTCGTCGCCACGGTGGTGGGTCAGCCGGATGGGGTGCGTATCCTCTTCGGCGGGTCGTATATCGCCGATCCGATGAGCCTCCTGCTGAAACTGACCGTGATCGTGCTCACGTTCTTCGTGTTCGTCTATTCGCGGCCGTATCTCGCTGCGCGGGGGCTGTATAACGGCGAGTATTTCGCGCTCGGGCTGTTCGGTCTGCTCGGCATGCTGATCATGATCTCCGGCTACAGCATGCTGACGATCTATCTCGGGCTGGAGCTGCTGTCGCTTTGCCAATACGCCCTGGTTGCATTCAACCGGGACTCGCCGCGGGCGAGCGAGGCGGCGATGAAGTATTTCGTGCTCGGTGCGTTCGCCTCGGGGATGCTGCTGTACGGGATGTCGCTGATCTACGGGCTCACCGGTTCGCTCGAGGTCATCGAGATCCACAACTACCTGATCCGTCATGGCGTCGACCAGATCGGGGCGCTGCTCGGGTTGATCTTCATCATCGTCGGTCTGTCGTTCAAGCTCGGGGCCGTGCCGTTTCACGCGTGGGTTCCGGACGTGTACGAGGGCGCGCCGACGGCCGTGGCACTGTATATCGCCTCCGCGCCGAAAGTGGCGGCGTTCGCGCTGTTCATGCGCATGCTGGCGGAGGGCCTGGGTGTGCTGCAGGCCGACTGGCAGGTCATGCTGGCCGTCCTCGCCGTGCTCTCGCTGGTGCTGGGTAATGTCGTGGCCATCGCCCAGACGAACCTCAAGCGCATGCTGGCGTACTCCACGATCTCCCATGTCGGCTTCATTCTGCTGGGCCTCCTCGCCGGTACGGCCCAGGGTTATTCGGCGGCGATGTTCTACGTGATCTTCTATGCGCTGGTGACCGCCGGGGCGTTTGGCATGATCATCCTCCTGAGCCGCCGGGGCCTCGAGGCCGAGCAGCTCGATGATTTCCGGGGGCTCAATGCGCGCAGCCCGTGGTTCGCCCTGATGATGCTTTTCATTATGTTCTCGATGGCGGGGGTGCCGCCGTTTGCCGGCTTCTACGCGAAGCTGTCGGTGCTCCGGGCGGTCGTCCAGGTCGACGAGATCTGGTTGGCGATCGTAGCCGTCGTCTTCTCGGTCGTCGGGGCGTTCTACTACCTGCGGGTCGTCAAGCTGATGTATTTCGACGAGCCGGAGGAGACCGGGGGCTTCCAGGAGGGGACCGGATTGCGCGCGGCGCTGTCCGTCAATGGCCTGTCCATGCTGGCCCTCGGCCTGTACCCGGCGGCACTCATGTCGTGGTGCCTCGCCGCGGTCTCCTGGTAAGCCGTCGGCAAGGGGCGTGACCCGATTTCGCCGGGCGTGTTTGCGGAAAGGGGTTGCGTTGTCCCCGTTCGATAACTAGAATCCGCTCTTGCGGTTGCGGGGTGGAGCAGTCTGGCAGCTCGTCGGGCTCATAACCCGAAGGTCGCAGGTTCGAATCCTGCCCCCGCTACCAAGATTTCGGGATTCTCAAGAGGCCCCTTTTCAGGGGCCTTTTTATTCCCGGCGGAAAAATTTTCGGCGTGTCTTGAACGGGGTGTCGTAATGCGGCGTGCCTCCAGCGCGATTCTCGGCTGTGTCGAGCCGGTCGTACGTGGCATGGGCTACGAACTCGTCGGCGTGGAATACGGCGGCGGCTCCGGTAACGGCCTCCTGCGCGTGTACATCGATGCCGCGGACGGGATCGATGTCGACGACTGCGCGGCGGTCAGCGAACGGGTCTCGGCCGCGCTCGACGTGGATGAGCCGATCCGGGATGCCTACACGCTGGAGGTGTCCTCGCCGGGGATCAATCGGCCGCTGTTCGAGGCGGCCGATTTCGAACGTTTCTCGGGGCAGCAGGCGTTCGTTCGGATCGCCGCCGGCGCCATCCCCGAGGGTCGCAAGCGCTTCAAGGGCGTGCTCGGTGGCGTCGAGGGGGTGTCGCTCCTGATCGAGGTCGATGACGAAACGTGGCGGTTACCGCTGGACGCCGTCGAAGAGGCGCACCTGGTCGTTGAACTCTGACGCGCCCATTTCGCAATTCGCTGTTTGAGTGGCAAGGGTATGAACAAAGACATCCTGCTGGTGGTCGACACCGTTTCCAACGAGAAGGCGGTCGACAAGGAAGTAATCTTCGAGGCGCTCGAATCGGCGCTGGCATCCGCCACCCGTAAGAAACACGGGGGCGATATCGACGCGCGGGTGGCGATCGACCGGGAGACGGGCGATTACGAGGCGTTCCGGCTCTGGGAGGTCGTCGAGGACGACTATGAGCAGGACGCGCCGACTCGCCAGATCTCGCTCTCTGCGGCCCGTGCCGACGAACCGGAGAAAGAGGTCGGGGAATTCGTCGAAGAGCCGATGGAACCGGTCGAGTTCGGGCGCATCGCCGCGCAGACCGCCAAGCAGGTGATCGTGCAGAAGGTGCGCGAGGCCGAGCGTGAGCGCGTCGCCGAGGCCTATCGCGAGCGCGTGGGCGAGCTCCTGATGGGTATCGTCAAACGGGTCGAGCGCTCGGGGATGTATCTGGACCTCGGCAACAATGCCGAGGCGTTCGTGCCGCGTGAGGAGATGATCCCGCGTGAGGCCGTGCGGCCGGGCGACCGCGTCCGCGGTTTCCTCAAGGACGTACGCAACGAGCCGCGTGGGCCGCAGCTCTTCGTCAGCCGCACCGCGCCGGAACTGCTGATCGAGCTGTTCAAGCTCGAAGTGCCGGAAGTCGGGCAGGGCCTGATCGAGATCAAGGGAGCCGCGCGTGATCCCGGACTGCGGGCCAAGATCGCCGTGTTGTCCAAGGATGCCCGGCTTGATCCCGTCGGCGCCTGCGTGGGTATGCGCGGTTCGCGCGTGCAGACGGTCTCCAACGAGCTGGCCGGCGAGCGGGTGGATATCATCCTCTGGGACGAGAATCCGGCGCAGTTCGTGATCAATGCGATGTCCCCGGCCGATGTGACTTCGATCGTGGTCGACGAAGACAAGAACACGATGGATCTGGTGATCGAGTCGGAGAAGCTCTCCCTGGCGATCGGCCGCAATGGCCAGAATGTCCGCCTCGCGAGCGAGCTGACCGGCTGGACCCTGAATGTCATGGATGAACAGCAGGCGGAGGAGAAAACGGAGCAGGAGTCGCAGACGACGCGGCAGATGTTCCAGGAGCAGCTCACGGTCGACGAGGAAGTCGCGAGCATTCTGGTGCAGGAGGGCTTCACGAGCACCGAGGAAGTGGCCTATGTGCCGGAATCGGAACTCCTCGAGATCGAGGAATTCGACGAGGACATCGTCGCGGAACTGCGCAACCGTGCACGCGACGCGCTGCTGACCCGGGCGATCGCGAGCGAAGAGGCGCTGGGCGATCAAGAGCCGAGCGCGGAACTGCTGGGCATGGAGGGCATGGATCCCACGATTGCGTGGAAGCTCGCAGCGCAGGGCATTACGACCCTGGACGATCTCGCGGAACAGGCCGTGGACGATCTCCTCGAGATCGAGGGGATCGAACAGGACTGGGCCGCGCGCATGATCATGAAGGCACGCGAACCCTGGTTTGCCGAAGAGCAGACCGAAGAGGCCACCACCGGGCAACCGGGGTGAGCCGCCTGCCGGCGTATGGCCGGCGGAAGTGACGGGGCGCCCGCATCGGCGGGGCCGATCGGGTGACATCCCGGTGGTATGAAGGGGTAAATGCATGGCAGAGGTGACCGTCAAGCAATTGGCAGGTGTGGTCGGCACGCCGGTCGAGCGTCTGCTCGAGCAGCTGGGCGAAGCGGGCGTCGGCAAATCAAGTGCCGAGGACACGGTCAATGACGAAGAGAAAATGAAGCTGCTTGAGTACCTGCGCCAGTCGCATGGTCGCGTGGGTACGGCAGGCTCTTCGGAGGAGAGCGATTCGAGCCGGATCACCCTCCGTCGCAAGCGCACCAGCGAGCTCAAGGTCGGTGGCGCGGGCGGTCGCAAGGCGGTCAACGTGGAAGTCCGCGGCAAGCGCACGTACGTCAAGCGCAGCGTGGCAACGGGGGCCGACCAGGAGCGCCGCGAACAGGCCGAGGCCGAGCGCCAGCGCAAGGAAGAGGAGCTTCGCGAGCAGGAGGAGAAACGGCTCGCGGCGGAAGAGGCGAAGC
Source organism: Halofilum ochraceum (assembly GCF_001614315.2). Classification (NCBI taxonomy): domain Bacteria; kingdom Pseudomonadati; phylum Pseudomonadota; class Gammaproteobacteria; order Chromatiales; family Ectothiorhodospiraceae; genus Halofilum; species Halofilum ochraceum. Next base: position 330,230 of record NZ_LVEG02000005.1, on the reverse strand, counting down.
GCGCCGAGGAAGAACGCCAGCGCCAGGAGCGTGAAGAGGCGCAGCGACGCGCGCAGGAAGAGGAAGAGCGCCAGAAGCGCGAAGCCGAAGAGCAGGCACGGCGCGAGGCCGAAGAGAAAGAGCGGCAGGAGCGCGAGCGCACCGCCGCCGCGGCTCAGCCCGAGCCGGCTCCGGCCGCGCCTGCGCCCGAGAGCGCCGGCAAGTCCGAACGCGGGCGTGACGATCGCCGGCGCGGCGGCAAGCGCCGCGGTGCCCGCGGCGACGACGACCGCGCGAAGGGGCCCGATGAGCTGCATGTCGCCAAGGGCAAGTCGGGCAAGCGGCGTGACAAGAAACAGAAGACCTCCCGCGCGGCGCCGGTGCATACCGGGTCGAAACATGGTTTCGAGAAACCAACCGCGCCGGTCAAGCGTGAGGTGTCCGTCCCGGAAACGATTACCGTCGGCGATCTGGCCAACCAGATGGCCGTCAAGGCGCCGCAACTGATCAAGGCGTTGATGGGCATGGGCGTCATGGCGACCATCAACCAGACGCTCGATCAGGAAACCGCTTTGTTGCTGGTCGAGGAGATGGGGCATACCCCGATCCCGCAGTCCGACAGCGACGTCGAGGAGGCCCTGACCCAGGACGTGGTTCCGGAGCAGACCGCGGAGCCGGTTACGCGGCCGCCGGTGATTACGGTCATGGGCCACGTCGACCACGGCAAGACCTCGTTGCTCGACTATATCCGCCGCACCAAGGTGACCGCGGGCGAGGCCGGTGGCATCACGCAGCATATTGGCGCCTATCACGTCGAGACGCCGAACGGCACCGTAACGTTCCTCGACACGCCCGGGCACGCCGCGTTCACGGCGATGCGTGCCCGCGGGGCCCAGGCGACCGATATCGTGGTCCTGGTGGTCGCGGCCGACGACGGTGTGAAACCGCAGACGATCGAGGCCATTCAGCACGCGCGGGCCGCCGAGGTACCGCTGGTCGTGGCCGTTAACAAGATCGACAAGGAAGGGGCCGATCTGGATCGCGTCCGCAACGAGCTGTCACAGCATGAGGTGATCTCGGAGGAGTGGGGTGGAGATACGATCTTCGCCAACGTCTCGGCGCTCAAGGGTGAGGGGATCGACGGTCTGATCGATTCGATCCTGCTGCAGGCCGAAGTGCTCGAACTGAAGGCGCCGCCGGAAGGACCGGCGCGCGGCGTGGTGGTCGAGGCGACGGTCGAGAAGGGCCGCGGCCCGGTCGCGACGGTTCTCGTCCAGAGCGGCCGCCTGCACCGTGGCGACATCGTGCTGTGTGGCAGCGAGTACGGCCGTGTCCGCGCGATGTTCGACGAAGCCGGCAAGAAAATCGATTCGGCCGGTCCATCGATGCCGGCGGTGCTCCTGGGGCTGTCGAACGCACCCGGGGCGGGCGACGATATGGCGGTCGTGGCCGATGAGCGCAAGGCGCGCGAACTGGCCGAGTTCCGGCGCGAACGCTCGCGCGACCAGCGCCTGGCCCAGCGCCAGGCGACCTCGGCGGAGGATATCTTCTCCCAGATCAGGGAAGACGAGACCAAGGTCATCAACTGCGTGGTCAAGGCGGACGTGCAGGGCAGTTACGAGGCGCTGCGCGACTCGCTGGAGAAGCTGTCCGGCGACGAGGTCAAGGTCAAGGTGATCGGCGGTGGTGTCGGCGGGATCAACGAGTCCGACGTCAATCTGGCCATTGCCTCGAATGCCGTTCTGGTCGGCTTCAACACCCGGACCGATTCGGCGGCCCGGAAGCTGGTCGATGAACACGATATCGAGGTGCGCTATCACAGCGTGATCTACGACGTGATCGATGTCGTCAAGTCACAGATCAGCGGCATGCTGGAACCGGAGATCCGCGAACAGATCATCGGCCTCGCGGAAGTGAAGGACGTATTCAAGTCACCGAAGTTCGGCCAGATTGCCGGCTGCCTGGTGGTCGATGGCGTGGTCCGCAAGAGCGCCCCGATCCGTGTCCTGCGCGACAATGTCGTGATCTACGAAGGCGAGCTCGAGTCCCTGCGACGGTTCAAGGATGACGTCAGCGAGGTCCGCATGGGTACCGAGTGTGGTATCGGCGTGCGCAACTACACCGACGTGCGTGCCGGCGACCAGATCGAGGTCTTCGAGCGGACCGAGGTCGCCCGGACGGTCTGACGCCGATGCCACGTGATTATCCGCGCCGGTACCGTGTCGCTGACCAGATCCAGCGCGAGCTCGGTGGCCTGATCAGGACGGTCAAGGATCCGCGCATGGTCGGGATGGTGACGGTATCGAGCGTGGACGTAAGCCCCGACCTCGGGCATGCGAAGGTGTTCGTGACCGTGCTGGAAACGGACGAACCGGAAACGACCGTCGCGGCGCTCAACCGGGCTTCCGGTTTTCTTCGCGGCCGGCTCGGCGGGCGGCTTGAATTGCGCTCGGTCCCACGCCTCGTCTTCCAGTACGACGCGACCCTGGACCGGGTTGATCGCGTTGAGCGGCTGTTGCGCGAGGAGCGCGACAGGCGTGACGACGACTGACCCGGGGTCCAGGCGTTGGGGCGACGCAATAAGCGCGGGCGCGCGGTACATGGCATCCTGCTGCTGGATAAGCCCGGTGGTATGTCCTCCAATCGGGCACTGCAGCGCGTCAAGCGACTGTTCGACGCGTCGCGGGCGGGCCACACCGGGAGCCTGGATCCCCTCGCGACCGGCCTGCTCCCGATCTGCCTGGGCGAAGCGACGAAAGTGTCGGCCTTCCTGCTGGAGGCGGACAAGCGGTACCGGTTCACGGCCCGGTTCGGGGAAACCACTGACAGCGGCGACGCCGACGGTGAATTGCTTGCGACCAGTCCGGTAGAGGCGGTCGACAGCGATCGTATCGAGACCGCGCTGGAAGGGCTGCGGGGGGAAATCCTGCAGTTGCCCCCCATGCACTCGGCGCTCAAGCACGCGGGTCGGCCCCTGTATGAATATGCGCGCAGGGGGATCGACATCGAGCGCAGCCCGCGCGCGACCGTGATTCACCGTCTTGATCTGCTGGCCTTTGACGGTCGTGATGCACAGTTCGAGGTCCACTGCGCGAAGGGCACGTACGTGCGCACGCTGGCGGAAGACCTCGGGGCGGCGCTCGGCTGCGGCGCGCACGTGACCGCGCTGCGGCGCACCGGCGCGGGCCCGTTCGCCGACGATGCACTGATCACCCTGGAAGAACTCGAGTCGGAAGCTGCGGGTGAACCAGGGGGCGCGCAGCAACTCGATCGGCATCTGCTGCCGATCGACAGCGCATTGCAGGCCTGGCCGCGGGTGGATCTCGGGCCGGATCTGGCGGGTTTTATCCGGCAGGGGCAGGCGGTTCAGGTGCCGCGGGCCCCGACCGCGGGTCTGGTGCGGCTGTATGGCCGCGATGACGGGTTTCTGGGCATGGGGCGTATCGCCAGCGATGGCCGGGTGGCGCCCAAGCGCCTGATGAACCTGTGAAATTAAGCGTATTCCCTGTCTTGTGCGGCCCCCCGCGGCTGTTACAATAGGGGTTTGTCTGGAGTTGGTTTGAGGAGCAACTGAGCGATGTCCTGTCTGAGTGCCGAAGAGAAGGCCAAGATCGTCGAGAAACACGGGCGTGAGGAAGGCGACACCGGGTCGCCCGAGGTGCAGGTAGCCCTGCTGTCCGCGCGCATTTCCCATCTGACCGAGCATTTCGGTACCCACAAGCACGATCACCATTCGCGCCGCGGGTTGCTGAAGATGGTCAGCCAGCGCCGCAAGATGCTGGACTATCTCAAACGCAATGATCGCCAGCGTTATCAGGATCTGATTCAGCAACTTGGTCTGCGTCGCTGATCCCGCCTTCGATCCGGAGAACAACATTGTCAGTGCATCGTAAAGAGTTTCAGTACGGCGACCAGACGGTACGCCTCGAGACCGGCAAGGTAGCGCGGCAGGCGTCCGGTGCGGTCTGGGTGAACATGTCGGATACGGTGGTGCTCGTGACCGCCGTGGGCCGGCGTGAGGCGGATCCGGGTAAACCGTTCTTTCCTCTGACCATCAACTACCAGGAACGGACGTATGCCGCCGGCAAAGTGCCTGGCGGCTTCTTCAAGCGCGAAGGCCGTCCGACCGAAAAGGAAACGCTCACCTCCCGCCTCATCGATCGCCCGATCCGCCCGCTGTTCCCCAAAGGATTCACCAACGAGGTCCAGGTCATTGCGACGGTCATGTCGATGAACCCGGAGGTCGATCCGGACATCCCGGCGATGATCGGTGCCTCGGCCGCGCTGGCGCTGTCGGGTATGCCCTTCGCGGGCCCGATCGGCGGTGCGCGCGTGGGCTACCGCGACGGCGAGTACATGCTCAACCCGTCGCGCAGCGCGCTGGCCGAGTCGGATCTCGATCTGGTCGTCGCCGGCACCGACAACGCCGTGCTGATGGTCGAGTCCGAAGCGCAGATGCTGTCCGAGGAGACCATGCTCGGGGCCGTGACCTACGGCCATGAGCAGATGCAGGTAGCGATCAACGCCATCAACGAACTGGTTGCCGAGGCCGGAGCGCCCAAGTGGGACTGGCAGGCGAAGGAACGGGATCCCGCTCTCGACCGAGCCGTCGCCGATGCCTGCGAAAACGCGCTGGGCGAGGCCTATGGGGTTTCCGACAAGCTGGAACGCCAGGAACGCGTGGGCGAACTGCGCAATTCCGTGGTCGAGCAGCTGTCCGGTGCCGAAGACGCCCAGTGGTCGGCCGACGAGGTGAAAGAGGCCTTCGGCGCGCTCGAGAAGAAGCTGGTGCGTGGCCGGATCATCGAGGGCCAGCCACGGATCGACGGGCGCGACAACCGCAGCATCCGACCGATCGAGGTCGAGACGAGCTGCCTGCCGCGTACCCATGGCTCATCGATCTTCACGCGCGGCGAGACCCAGGCGGTCGTGGTGGCGACGCTGGGCACGGGTCGGGATGCGCAGTTCGTGGATGCCCTTGAGGGCGAATACCGCGAACCGTTCATGCTCCACTACAACTTCCCGCCGTACTGCGTCGGCGAGACCGGTTTCATGGCCGGCCCGAAGCGTCGTGAGATCGGTCACGGCAAACTCGCGAAGCGCGGGATCTCCGGCGTCATGCCGAGCGATGATGATTTCCCGTACACCATTCGCGTGGTCTCGGAGATCACGGAATCGAACGGCTCCAGTTCGATGGCCAGCGTCTGTGGCACGAGCCTTGCGCTGATGGACGCCGGTGTACCGATCAAGGCCCCGGTCGCGGGTATCGCGATGGGCCTGATCAAGGAGGACGACGGGTTCGCCGTGCTGTCCGACATCCTGGGCGACGAGGACCATCTCGGCGACATGGATTTCAAGGTCGCGGGCACCGAGCAGGGCGTCACGGCGCTGCAGATGGACATCAAGATCGACGGGATCACCCGTGAGATCATGGAACAGGCGCTGGCGCAGGCGCGCGAGGGCCGGCTGCATATCCTCGGCATCATGAATCAGGAGATCGGTGCCGCGCGTGCCGAACTCTCCGAGTATGCGCCGCGTTTCATCACGGTGAAGATCGATCCGGAAAAGATCGCTTCGGTGATCGGCAAGGGTGGCTCCGTCATCCGGTCCATGACTGAAGAGACCGGTGCGACGATCGATATCGGCGACGATGGTCTGATCAAGATCGCGTCCGCCGACAAGGCGGCGGCCGAAGAGGCCAAGCGGCGGATCGAGCAGTTGACCGCGGATGTCGAGGTCGGGAGCGTATACGAAGGCCGTGTCGCCAAGATCATGGACTTCGGTGCCTTCGTGAACATCCTGCCTGGCAAGGACGGACTCGTTCATATCTCCCAGATTTCGGACGAACGCGTGCAGAGCGTGACCGACAAGCTCGCCGAAGGTGATACCGTCCGGGTGAAGGTGCTGGAAGTGGACAAGCAGGGACGGATCCGGTTGTCGATGAAAGCGGTCGACGCCGCCTGACGCGGAATGGATCCGCGGAAGGAGAAAAGGGGCCCCTCGGGCCCCTTTTTTTATGCCCGGGGGTCGACGGTTGACGGGGTATCCCGAATCGACTCGGCTTGCCCGTACGAACGATTGCCGGGTTCGGGCCTGGGTGACCGCTTGAGGTTGCGCGGCGCTGCCCCGATATTGACAGACACGGGGCCCAATGCCCGCTGGTGGAACGACGACAGGATGGAGAGACCGCCGTGGATGAGTCGGTGGACCGGGACTGGATGGAAATAGCGCTCGCGGAGGCCCGCCGCGCGGGTGCCAACGGTGAGGTGCCGGTGGGCGCGGTTCTTGTCCGCGATGGCGAAATCCTTGGCCGTGGATGCAATGGTCCGGTTGCGGCGCACGACCCGACGGCCCACGCGGAGATCATGGCCCTGCGCGAGGCCGCGGCCGCGGTCGGCAATTACCGCCTGCCGGGTACGACCCTGTACGTCACGCTCGAGCCGTGCCCGATGTGCATCGGCGCGATCGTGCACGCACGGGTCGCTCGGCTCGTGTTCGGGGCGACGGATCCGAAAACGGGGGCGGCCGGGTCGGTCTTCAATCTCGCCGCCGCGCCGGCCCATAATCACCGCGTGCGGGTAGACGGCGGTGTGCTCGGAGACGCCTGTGGCGACGAACTGCGATCGTTTTTCCGCGCGCGGCGTCGGACCGTAACGCAATGAAGAGCGTGCCGCGGGCGATCTCGTTCGATCTCGACGATACGCTGTGGGCGTGTGACGACGTGATCGGGCGCGCGGAGGAGGCGGTGTATGACTGGCTGCGGAAGCACTGTCCGCGCATCACGGCCGAGTACGATCTGGAGGCCATGCGCGAGGTGCGGATGGAGACGGCGGCGGTGCGACCCGATCTGCAGGCGGACCTGACCCGCCTTCGGCACGAAACGCTGGTATGGCATACGCGCAGGGCCGGTTACGATGCCGGCCTCGCCGACGCGGCGGTCGAGGTCTTCCTCGATGAGCGCCATCGGGTCGAGTTGTACCCGGACGTCTATCCGGTACTGGAACGCCTGGCGGGCCGGTTCCGCCTGATCGCCCTGACGAACGGCAACGCCGATGTGCATCGGGCGGGTATTGGCGACTGGTTCGAGGTGGCGCTGTCGGCCGCGGATGTGGGCGCACCGAAACCGGATCCGGCCATGTTCGAGCGGGCTTGCGGGGAGCTGGGCATCCGGCCGGGAGAACTGCTGCATGTCGGTGATGACCCGTTGCGCGATGTCCATGCAGCGCGCCGCTTCGGCGCACGCGCATTCTGGATCAACCGTGAGGGGCGGGAGTGGCCGGCGGACCTGCGCCGGGCCCACCACGAGGACGAGACGCTCAGTCGGCTGCCGGATCTGTTCGCGGAATGAGCCGCGAGAATATGGGGCCTGGTCCGGAGCCCCTCGGCCGTAGGCCGGCTTCTGCCGTCAGGCAACACCCGGCATGCCGTTGTTCGAGGCCGAATCGAGGTCAGCCGGCTGGCTCCTGCCGCGTCGCCTTCGGCGCCTCGCAGCGATACCTTAGGTCGCAAGCCGGCCTGCGCGGGTCTCATGCCGGCGTTGAACGACAGGAATGGGGGAGGATCATCAAAAGCCGGTGCAGGGATACTTTTACCGTTCCTCAGGTTGCTCCGCTGGTCGCCTTCAGCAGTGGCAGCAGGGTGGGCCAGACGTTGTCGAGGATGACTTCATGCCCATCCGCGTTCGGATGAATGCCGTCGTCCTGCATGAACTCACGGCGTTCGCCGACGCCGTCCAGCACACGGGGAACGAGAGCGACTCCGGTATCCTCGGCGAGTGCCTCGTAGACACCGATGAACCGGTCGATATACGCACGGCCGTAATTGGGCGGCAGGCGTATCCCGAGGAGCAGGACACGTGCGCCGGCACCGCGGGCCGCCTCGATCATCGCCCGCAGGTTGGCTCGCATGGCCTCCAGCGGTTGCCCGCGCAGGCCATCGTTGCCACCGAGTTCGATCACCACGATCGCAGGCTCGTGGCGATCGAGGGCATCGGGGAGGCGCGCGCGACCGCCACTGGTCGTATCGCCGGTGATGCTCGCGTTGACCACACGGTGCGGGTAATCCTTCGCGTCGAGGCGCGAGCTGAGGCGACCGACCCAGCCGTCGTCCACGGCGACGCCGTAACCGGCACTGATACTGTCGCCGACCACCAGGATGGTCGGCCGATCCTCTTTCGCGCTCAGCGGCAGCGACGACAGCAGCAGAACAAGCACAAGGACCAGACGCATGGGCAATGACTCCGGAAAGATTCTGCAAGCGAGTAACCTGACGCGGCGTGTGGGCGGCCCCGACGCCGGCCTGACCATTCTGGACGGAATCGCGCTTGAAGTCCCGCGAGGGGAGGCCGTGGCGGTGCTCGGCCCCTCGGGTTCCGGAAAATCGACCCTGCTGGGGCTGTTGGCGGGCCTCGACGCGCCGAGCGAGGGCGATGTGGCGCTGTTCGGTCAGTCGCTTTCGGCGCTCGACGAAGATGGCCGGGCGGCGCTGCGCGCCGGACGCGTCGGGTTCGTGTTCCAGTCATTCCAGCTCGTGCCGGGACTGAGCGCGCTGGAGAACGTGATGCTGCCACTCGAACTCGCCGATCGGTCCGATGTTGCCGAGACGGCGCGGGCCGCGCTGGAGCAGGTCGGGCTCGGGGCGCGGCTGCGTCACCGCCCGAATGAGCTGTCGGGCGGCGAACAGCAGCGGGTGGCCCTGGCGCGCGCGTTCGCTCCCGATCCGCAGCTGCTGTTCGCGGATGAACCGACCGGGAACCTGGATGGGCGCACCGGGGCGGCCGTGATCGACCGGTTGTTCGAACTGCGCGCCGAACGCGGCACGACCCTCGTGCTCGTGACCCATGACGAAGCCGTGGCACAGCGCTGCGACCGGCGCCTGCGCATGGAAGACGGTCATCTGATGGAGGCCGTGGCGTGAAGGCCATCGGTTTCGCGCTCCGCGCGCTTCCGCGGGATCTGCGCAGCCGCGAAATGCGGGTCCTCGCGATGGCCCTGGCGGTCGCCGTCGGTGCACTCACCGCGGTCGGTTTTTTCACCGACCGGGTCGACCAGGCGATGGGCCAGCGTGCGACCACGTTGATCGGCGCCGATCTGGTACTGGAGTCCGACGATCCGATCCCGGAGACCTGGCGCGAGCGCGCGCGAGCCGAAGGACTGAATACCAGTGGGTTCGTGACCTTTCCGACGGTGGTCGTAACGGACGCGGGCAGCGAACTGACATCGGTCAAGGCGGTCGGACCGGGTTACCCGTTGCGCGGCGAAGTGCTGCTCTCTGACCGGGCGTATGGCGAAGAACGTCCGGCCGAGGGGGTACCCGAGCCGGGGACGGTCTGGCTCGATCCACGCCTTTTCGCCCGCCTGGGTGTGGCGGTCGGTGATCGCATCCAGGTCGGCGAACGCGAGTTGCGGGTCGCCGCCTCGATCGCGCAGGAACCCGATCGCTCGGGCTCGCTGTTCCAGCTTGCGCCGCGGTTGATGTTCAACCGCGCGGATCTGGACTCGACCGGCCTGATCTCGGAGGCGAGTCGCTTCGATGCCCATCTGCTGGTCGCGGGGGCGCCGGAAGCGCTTGGGCGTTTCCGCGCCTGGATCGACGCGAATGCTCCGCCGGGCGTCGAGGTACAGGGCGTGGAGAACGCGCGTCCCGAGATGCGTGCCGCACTGGAGCGGGCGCGCGCATTCCTCGGCCTTGCCGCGATCATGGCGGTGGTCCTCGCCGGCGCGGCAGTGGCCGTGGCCGCGCATTCCCTCGCCGGCCGCGAGGCGGATGCCAGTGCTCTGCTGCGCTGTTTCGGCGCCCGCCAGCGGCTCGTGCTCACCACGCTGCTCCTGCGTCTCGGTGTGGTCGGGCTGGCGGCGAGCGCGGTCGGGATCGGCGTCGGATGGCTGGCCCAGAATGGCCTCGTGTCCCTGGTCGGGGCGTGGTTCGGGGATTCCCTGCCGCCGCCCTCGCTGCGCCCGGTGGGTGTTGGCCTGGCGGCGGGTCTGATCACGCTGGTCGGTTTCGGTCTGGTGCCCGTGCTCCGTATCCGCCGCGTACCGGTCATGCGGGTCCTGCAGCGCTCGGCGACGACCCCGGAACCGTCCGTGCTCGCCGCCCTGGGCCTCGCGATCGCGGCGCTGGCCGTGCTCGTGTTTTATCAGGCGGGCGACCCGGCGCTCGCGCGCTGGATTCTGCTGGGGACACTCGGGATGCTGCTGGTGCTCGGACTGGCCGCCGCCGGTCTGGTGCGGCTGGTCGGGCGTCTGCGGGGACGGGCGGTCAGCGGCTGGCGCTTCGGTCTCGCCAACCTGGCGCGGCGGCCGCGGACCAGTACGGTCCAGATGGTCGGATTCGGCCTGGGTCTGCTGGCCCTGTTGCTGCTGGCCGTGGTCCGTGTCGATGTCCTCGAGGCCTGGCGTAATGACGTGCCGCCCGATGCCCCGAACCAGTTCATGGTCAACGTGCAGCCGGATGATGTCGATGCCGTGAAGAACCGTCTGCGCGATGCCGGAATCGAACCGGCCGGCTTTTATCCGATGATCCGCGGTCGGTTACGGGCCATCAACGATAATCCGGTGGAGCCGGAGTCCTTCGCGGAAGGTCGTGCACGGCGCCTGGTGGAGCGCGAATTCAATCTCTCCTGGGCCGAACGTCATCGGCCGGAGAACGAGATCGTCGCCGGGGAGTGGTGGTCGAACCCCGGCGCGCGCGAACGCCCGGCGCTGTCGGTCGAGGAGGGTATCGCGGATGTGCTGGGCGTCGAGACCGGTGACCGGCTGACGTTCAATGTCGCCGGCCAGGAGGTGACCGGAGAGGTGACCAACCTGCGCCGGGTGCAGTGGGACAGCTTCAAGGTGAACTTCTTCGTGCTCACGACGCCCGGCATGCTGGACGGGGCACCGGCGACCTGGATTACGAGTTATTACGCCCCACCCGAGAGCCGGGGCGCGGTCGATGCCCTGGTACGCGAGTTCCCCGGGGTCACGGTGCTGAACGTCGAACAGATCCTGGAGCAGGTCCGTTCGATCATCCGTCAGGGTACGCGCGCGGTGGAGTATGTCTTTGTATTCACCGTGCTCGCAGGCATTGTGGTGCTGGTGGCCGCGGTACAGGCCAGCCGCGACGAACGTCGGGTCGAGATCGCGTTGCTGCGCACCCTCGGTGCGAGTCGACGTCGGGTGCGCAGCATACTCGGCGCCGAGTTCGTCGCGCTGGGGGCGCTGGCCGGATTGATCGCGTCGAGCGGTGCGGCCTTGACCGGCTGGGCGGTCACGGACCGCGTGCTCAATCTGCCCTACCATTTCAATCCGTGGCTGTTCCTGCTCGGGGTCGGTGGCGGCGGAATCGGGATTGCCCTCGCGGGGCTGATCGCGACGCGGTCCCTGCTGACCGAGCGGCCACTGGCGGTGCTGCGGCGGGAGTGAGCGGGGTTGCCGTTGCGCGCGACTCGGGCCGGGCGTAGGCTCGCGCACCGATCGAACTGCCCGTATGGCCCACGGGGCCCGGATTCGAGTCACGATGAACGATGCAGTCCAACCAGGCGGGACGCCGGTCGTGGGGGTGACGGCCTTCGCGGCGCGTCATCCGGAGGCGGCGGACCGAATCGAGCGTGCGGGGGCGGCGATGGCCGCCAACCCCCCAGCGGGCCGCTGGCCGACCGGCCTCGAGGTCGCGGAGCTGCTGGAAGAACTCGGCGTCGATTCCGATACGCTCGTCGCCGCACTGCTCAGCCCGCCCGAGGTGGCGACCACCGCGCCGGATGATGGCCTGGAAACGGAGTACGGTGCGACGGTCGCGCGCCTGGCGCGCAATGCACGCTGGCTGAACGCCTTCCGCGAGTTCACGCCCACCACCGGCGAGCGGGAACCTGCAGAGCGCCTGCGGCGCATGATCCTGGCGCTCGCCGAGGACGTGCGCGCGGTCCTGATCCGGCTGGCGTATCGCACCTGCCGTTTGCGCAACCTGGGTGGTGAGGGGCGCGAGGAACGTCGCCGCGTCGCCCGTGAGACCCTGGAACTCTACGCGCCACTGGCCAATCGCCTCGGCGTCTCTCGCCTGAAATGGGAGATGGAGGACCTCGCATTCCGCTATCTCGATCCGGAGGCCTACAAGCGTATCGCGAACGGCCTGGCGGAACGGCGGGCGGATCGTGAGCGGTTCATCGAGACCTTCATGGAACAGCTTCGCGTCGCGCTCGAGGAAGATGGGCTGCGGGACTTCACGGTCAAGGGGCGCCCCAAGCACATCTACAGCATCTGGCGGAAGATGGAGCGCAAGCACGTCGATCTCGATGAGCTGTTCGACGTGCACGCCGTACGGGTGTTCGTGGATCGGGTCCAGGACTGTTACACCGCGCTCGGCACCGTCCATGGACGCTGGGCCCATATCCCGAAGGAATTCGACGATTACATCGCCAATCCGAAGGAAAACGGGTACCAGTCACTGCACACGGCGGTCATCGGCCCGGATGGAAAACCGGTCGAGGTGCAGATCCGCACATGGGCCATGGATGCACATGCCGAGCGCGGAGTGGCGGCCCACTGGCTGTACAAGGAAGGCAGTACCGAGGACGAGCGCCTGCAGCAGAGCGTGAATGCGTTGCGGTCGTTGCTCGAGGCGGGCGGTGGCGACGATGCGTTCGGAGAGACCTTCGGGCGCGAACTGTTCGCCGACCGCGTATTCGTGTTTACCCCGAAGGGCGAGGTGATCGACCTGCCGCAGGGCGCCACGGCCCTGGACTTCGCCTTCAGCGTGCACACGCAGATCGGCTACCGCTGCCGCGGTGCGCGCGTCAATGGCCGGATCGTGCCGCTGACGTACCAGCTGCGCAACGGCGATCACGTCGAGGTCCTGACCACGCGTGAGGCACGCCCGAGCCGGGACTGGCTCAATCAGGATCTCGGGTATCTGCGTACGAGCCGTGCCCGGGCCAAGGTGCGGGCGTGGTTCAATCAAAGAGATCACGCCCAGCATGTCGAGGACGGGCGGGCGCTGCTGGAGCGCGAACTCAAGCGCCTGCATGCCCGGGACCTGTCGCAGGATCGACTGGCGCGGGAACTGGGCTACGATCGCTGCAACGATCTGCTGGCGGCTCTCGGGCGCAATGAGGTGAGTTCGTCACGGGTCGCCGGTGCCGTGCAGACGCTGATGCGGCCGCGCACGGAGGACGAAACTGCGATCACGCATCGCCCCGCGCGTACGGCCAACGAATCCGAAGCGCTGCGCGTCAGCGGCATGGGCGATCTCATGACGCGCACCGCGAACTGCTGCAAGCCGGTCCCGGGCGACGAGGTGATCGGTTACATCACCCGCGGTCGAGGGGTTACCGTTCATCGACGCGATTGCCACAACATCCTCCGCATCGAAGGTGAGGAGCGCGACCGGCTGATCGAGGTGGAGTGGGGGGCCGCGGAGCCACAGGGTCGCTGGAGCGTCGATATCGTCGTCGACGCGTTTGATCGTCCCGGCCTGCTGCGGGATGCTACCCGTGTGCTGGCGGAGGATGACGTCAATGTCACCCGCGCGGAGATGCACATGAAGCGCCCGCCCGCCGCACGGATCGAACTGACCGTGCAGATCCGCGATATGGCCCAGCTGGACCGGGCACTTCAGCGTCTGCAGCAACTGCCCAACGTCTTCGACGCGGTGCGTAACGGATGAGCGATCACGCCGCCACGAACGAGCAGCATCGCCCCGATGTGATCCGGCGTCGCCTGGCCGGGGGCAGTCGTCATGATTACCTGGCCGATGCCGTGCTCGGTGCGATCGATGGCTGCGTGACGACCTTCGCCGTCGTCGCGGGGGCGACCGGCGGGGCACTGTCACCGCTGGTCGTGATCATACTCGGCTTTGCCAACCTGCTCGCCGACGGCTTCTCCATGGCGGTGAGCAACTATCACGGGACCCGCAGCGAACGCGATCGGGTCGAACAGACGCGGCGTACCGAAGAGCGTCATATCGAGCAGGTCCCCGAAGGCGAACGCGAGGAGATCCGCCAGATCTTCGCCGCGAAGGGATTCGAGGGCGATGTGCTCGAACGCATCGTCGAGACCATTACCGGCAATCGGCGGCTCTGGGTGAATACGATGCTCACCGAGGAGCATGGGCTGCAGCTCGAAGGCGCCGATCCGGTGCGGGCCGGCGCCGTTACGTTCGCGGCGTTTGTCGGGGTCGGTCTGGTACCGCTGTTGCCGTACCTCGTCCCGGGCATCGCGGATGGTGCCGCGTTTGCGGCCAGTGGCGTGATGGCGGCCGTCGCCTTCTGGGGCATCGGCTGGGTGAAAGGGCAGCGACTGGAACTGCCGCGCCTGCGCTCCGCATGGCAGACACTCTGGACCGGGGCCGCAGCCGCAGGGCTGGCCTATGGTGCGGGCTGGGCACTCCAGACGCTGTTCGGCGCTGGACACTGAGGCGATGGAGTAGAGTCAGGCGCCCGCGTTTCGAGTACAATCCCGCCCCTATGTCCGGCAATACCTTCGGCAAACTGTTCACGGTCACGAGCTTTGGCGAGAGTCACGGCGCGGCCCTCGGCTGCGTGGTCGACGGCTGTCCGCCCGGGCTCGAACTCGACGAGGCGGACCTGCAGTATCAGCTCGACCGGCGGCGCCCGGGCCAGAGCAAATACACCACCCAGCGGCGCGAGCCTGATCAGGTCCGGATCCTTTCCGGCGTCTTCGAAGGCCGTACGACCGGAACGCCGATCGGTCTGTTGATCGAGAACGTCGATCAGAAGTCCAAGGACTACAGCGAGATCGCGCGGACGTTCCGTCCTGGGCATGCCGATTACACCTATCAACAGAAATACGGCTTCCGCGATTACCGCGGTGGCGGCCGTTCTTCGGCGCGCGAAACGGCACTGCGCGTGGCGGCCGGGGCCATCGCCAGGAAATGGCTCGATCAGCGCTTCGGTATTCGGATCCAGGGGCATCTCAGTCAGCTCGGCGAGATCGAGCTCGATCGCTCCCGCTTCGAATGGGATGCGGTCGATGCCAACCCGTTTTTCTGGCCGAACCCGGATCAGATCGAAGACCTCGAGGCCTTCATGCATCGGCTGCGCAAGTCCGGCGATTCGGCCGGCGCGCGCGTCGAGGTGATGGCCTCCGGGCTGCCGCCGGGGTGGGGCGAGCCCGTGTTCGATCGCATCGACGCGGACATCGCGAAGGCCCTGATGAGCATCAACGCGGTCAAGGGCGTCGAACTCGGCGCCGGGTTCGCGGCGGTCGCGCAGAAAGGCACCGCGCACCGCGACGAGATCACGCCGGATGGCTTCCTCTCGAACCATGCCGGCGGCGTGCTGGGCGGCATCTCCACCGGGCAGGATATCCGCGCCTCGCTGGCCCTGAAGCCGACTTCCAGCATCCATTTGAGCGGACGCAGCGTGGACGTCGATGGCGAGGCCGTCGATGTGCGCACCAAGGGGCGTCACGATCCCTGTGTCGGGATCCGCGCGACGCCGATCGCCGAGGCCATGCTTGCGCTCGTACTGATCGACCACGCCCTGCGCCACCGCGCCCAGAACGCCGACGTCGAGTCGGTCACCCCGATCATCCCGGCCGGCCACTCCGGGTCCTGATCCGGTGACGCCGGTCACGGCGCCCGGCGGCGCGATAGTGCCGTACTGGCGACTGTCCGCCTTCTACCTGTTCTTCTTCGCGGCCCTGGGCGCGCTCCTGCCGTACTGGGGCGTCTACCTGCGCGACCTCGGGTACAGCCCGGGCGAGATCGGTTCGCTCATGGCGATCATCGCGGCGACCAAGATCGTGGCCCCGAATATCTGGGGCTGGGTGGCGGATCGGCGTGGCGAGCGTCTGCCCATCGTACGGCTGGGGTCGGGCCTGGCGTTCGTGCTGTTCCTCGGCGTGTTCTTCGCCCAGGGGTTCTGGTGGCTCGCCGCGACGATGGCGCTGTTTTCCTTCTTCTGGAACGCGGCGCTGCCGCAGTTCGAGGCCAACACGTTCAACTGGCTGGGCGCCGAGCGCGAGCGTTACAGCCGGATCCGGCTGTGGGGATCGGTCGGGTTTATCGCCACGGCCGCCAGCATCGGCCCACTGCTCGACCGTTTCGGGGAGACGACGCTTCCGTGGTTCGTCGCGGCGGTGTTCTTCGGGCTGTGGATCGCGAGCCTCGCCGCGCCGCCGGCGCCCGGCGGGCGCACGGCGCATGGCGACCATGGCTCCATCGGCGAGGTCCTGCGGCGGCCGCATGTATGGTCGCTGCTGCTGGTCTGTTTTCTGATGCAGGCCAGTCACGGGCCGTATTACGCGTTTTTCAGCATCCATCTCCAGGATTACGGTTACAGCGGTTTCTCGATCGGTGGCCTGTGGGCGCTCGGCGTGATCGCCGAGATCGGCGTGTTTCTGGCGATGCACCGACTGCTGCCGCGTCACGGTACGCTGACACTGCTGCTCGCGAGCCTCGGTCTGACGGCGCTGCGCTGGCTGCTCGTGGCGGGCTTTGTCGATCGGCCCTCGGTACTGATCGCCGCCCAGACGCTGCATGCGGCCAGCTTCGGCCTGTACCACGCGGTCGCGATCTCGCTGGTCGACCGGTTCTTCACCGGTCCGCATCAGGGCCGGGGCCAGGCGTTCTATTCGAGTCTGAGTTTCGGGGCGGGCCAGGCGGTCGGGACGTTCGTCGCGGGGCTGATGTGGACTGTGGCCGGCGGGACGATCACCTTCGCCGGCGCGGCGGCGGTGGCGGCAGCCGCCTTCGTCGTCGCCGGTTTTGGGCTTCGCGGCGTCCCCGACCGGGAGTCCGCCCGCAAGACCTGAGCGGTGGCTGCCGTCCGAAAGGTACCTTCGCCGATTGCCGCCCTTCGGCGGGACCCAGTACTGTATGCGGTCAGGTAGTCGGTGTGCACTGCTCGTGCCGCGCGGGATCATGCCGACCTGAACTACCCCTGATCGGGAGAGAGAGCCGTGCCTGTACGATCGC
Organism: Halofilum ochraceum; assembly: GCF_001614315.2. Taxonomy (NCBI): domain Bacteria; kingdom Pseudomonadati; phylum Pseudomonadota; class Gammaproteobacteria; order Chromatiales; family Ectothiorhodospiraceae; genus Halofilum; species Halofilum ochraceum. Next base: position 313,337 of record NZ_LVEG02000005.1, on the reverse strand, counting down.
TGCGCTGGTACCTGCCGCTATTGTTCTTGCCGCTTGCCGCGAGTGCGGCAGAGCCCGTCCCTGCACCCGCGGAGCGGGAACTCGATTTGACCGTGTATCGACCGGGGGTCGCGCTCGTGCGCGATCGGCGGCCGATTGATCTGGAGGCGGGAAACCATCGTCTCGTTTGGCCAAACGTCGCCGATACCCTCCAGTGGGACAGCGTGCGCCTTGCCGGCGAAGCGCCGGAACTGCGCGCATACCGCCGGAGCGGGGAACGCCTGACGCTGCAGCGACTGGTCGAGGGTTATGTGGGCCGCGAGGTCCGCTTCACCGCGGCCAATGGCGATAACGGTGGCGTCGGTGAGATCGTTTCAGCGGATCCGCTACTGGTCCGCACGGACGCCGGTGTAAGGCCGCTCACGCCGGAGCGGCTGGTATTTCCCGGCGGCGTGCCCGATGCCCTCATGAGTTCGCCCGGGCTCGCGCTCGATATCGCCACCGATCGCCGCTGGCGACAACCGTTGCGCCTCGATTATCTCGCCGAGGGCTTTGCCTGGTCACTGGACTACGTCGCTAGGCTGTCGGCCGATGGCTCCCGGCTGCGGCTGGAGGCGCGGGCGTCGATTGCGAACGCCAGCGGCATGGCGGTGCGCGATGCCCGGGTGGAGTTGATCGCCGGAGAACCCGCGATCCCGCGCGGCGATCGCGGCAACGGGGCCGAAATGATGCAGGCGCGAAGCATGAGTGACGCGGCGGCGCCGCCCGAGGCGGCCGGTGATTATTATCACCTGGCACTGCCGCGTCCCGTGACACTGGAAGCGGGTGAACGTACGTCGGTGGCGGTGTTCGACCGCCCCTCGATCCCGGTCGAGCGTCAGTACGTACTCCGTTCGGACGCGCGGATCACGGGTACGAAAGGACCCGCCCCCGGTTGGCGCAGCGTTCCCCTGACGACCACGCTGGCGTGGACGGTCGGTGACCGGCCGCAGCCCGCCGGCACGCTGCGGGTGTATGAGCCGCGCCCCGGCGACGAGGGGGTACGCCTGGTCGGTGGCGATCGCCTTGGCGACCGGGCCGCCGGTGAACAGGTGGAGGTCGCGCTCGGCCGCCCATTCGATATCGTCGCGGAGCGGCGGCGCACGGATTGGCAACGCGGCCCGGATGAGCGGACCGAAACCGTCACCCGTGAGATTCGTGTCCGCAATGCGGGGCAGCGCGAGGCATCGATCCGGATCGAGGAATCGATCCCGGGCGAATGGGAGATGCTCGAGGCGAGCGACGAATGGGAGCGCGCTTCGGCGGACCTGGCGGTGTGGCGATTCGAGATCGAGGGCGGCGGCGAACGGCTGTTGCGTTATCGGGTCCGAATCAAGCGCTGACAGGTCCGCATCCGATGGAGCCGATCCGGGCTGCGTACGGGAATTCGAACCTGCACCTCCATGGAAACATTTCCGCGAGCCTGTAGGCCGGCCTTTCCCGGCGCCCCCGCTATCGGCATATGCACTACCCGCAACCGCCGGGGAATGCCGGCATTGCGCGGTCGAATGCCCCCGGCCGGTATCGAAATCCATGGACCGCACAAGGCCGGCCTACGCACCATGAGCCCTGGCAAGCCGGGTTTCAGTCAGACAGGTCGACGGCCTCGATTTCGCCCTCCCGCGCGCGCAGCATCGATCCGGCCGTGAACCAGTCGGCCAGCACCCAGCGCTCGACCGTCGTGCCGTCAACCCTCCATTGGTCGCGAGTCGGTCGATGGGTGTGGCCGTGGATCACGCGCTCGACCGACTGCTCGCGGCAGACCGCACGCAGGGCTTCGGCATTGACGTCCATCTCGACGGAACTTTTGCCGGACATCGCATCGCCGCTGTCGTCGCGCAGACCCGCCGCGATCTGGCGTCGTTCGGCCAGGGGACGGGCAAGGAAATCCCGTTGCCAATCCGGGCTGCGGACCTGGCGCCGGAACGTCTGGTAGGCGGTGTCATCGGTACACAGCGTATCGCCATGACAGAGCAGGGTACGGCGATCGCCAAGCGTGATCACCTCGATGTCGTCCAGCCGCACCATGCCGGTGCGCGCGAGCAGCCGGTCGCCGACGAGAAAATCACGGTTTCCGGGCATGAAGTGGACCGCCACGCCGTGTGCGGAGAGCCTGCCGATCGCATCGATGACCCGGTCCCAGACCGGGTCGTCGTCATCGTCACCGATCCACACCTCGAACAGATCGCCCAGGATGTAGACGGCCCTCGCCGTGCGTGCAGGCCCCTCGCAGAAGGCGCGGAACGCGTCGATCATCAGTGGGCGGGCCGGATCGAGGTGGAGATCCGCGATGAACAATACGGTCGCGGCATCCGACCACTGTGCCCCGGGTGCGTCGGCCATGGTTCGGGTCCTTTCGTCGAGTCCGGATCATACTGTGTGGCGGTGGCTGTCAGCTACCGGCTGGACATGGAGGGCCGGATCGTGGATGAGCGTGGGGTCGATGGCAGGCGGCAGGCGGCAGGCGGCAGGCGGCAGGCGAAGGGCGAAGGGCGAAGGGCGAAGGGCGAAGGGCGAAGGGCGAAGGGCGAAGGGCGACCGAAAGCTGCGTCAATCGGATGTCGGATGACGAATCGGCGGTCACGCTCTGCTACCATCGCGCGCCATGTCCGATGACCCGATCCGAACACGTTTCGCGCCGAGCCCGACCGGGGCACTCCACCTGGGCAACGTCCGCACGGCGTTGTTCAACTGGCTGTATGCGCGCGGTCACGGTGGCCGGTTTATTCTGCGCAGCGAGGACACCGACGCCGAGCGCAGCGCGGACGCCTCGCTTACCGCGCTGACCGATGCCCTCGGGTGGCTTGGACTGACGGTAGACGAAGGCCCGGAGGAGGGCGGTCCGCATGGGCCGTACCGGCAGTCGGAGCGTTCCCGCCTGTATGACGACGCACTCGCCCGCCTGCAGGACAGTGGGCACGCCTATCGCTGCTACTGCACGCGGGAAGAACTCGCGGAGGCGCGACGGCGTCAGCTCGCGGCGGGCCGACCGCCGCGCTATCCGGGCACCTGCCGGGATCTGAGCGCGGAAGAGCGTGCCGAGCGCGAGGCCGCCGGGCGCGTACCGACGATCCGCTTCCGGGTCCCGGATGAGGGTTCCATCACGTTCAGTGATCTGGTGCTGGGCTCCCAGACGGCCCGCCTGCGCGAAATCGGTGATTTCATCATCGCGCGTTCGGACGGCTCCCCGGCTTTTTTCCTCGCCAACGCCGTCGACGATGCCGAGATGGCGGTCACGCACGTTTTGCGTGGCGAGGACCATCTCACCAACACCCCGCGTCAGCTGCTGCTGCTGAACGCGTTGGGCTACGGGCAGCAACCGCGCTATGGCCACTTTGGCCTCATCCTGGACATGGATGGCCGCCCGTTGTCGAAGCGCCGGGGCGGCGCGATGCTCGATGAACTGCGCGCGCGCGGCTATCGCCCGGAAGCGCTGATCAACCATCTCGTGCGGATCGGATTTGCGCCGCCCGCCGACGGCATCATGGACCTCGATGCGCTGGCGGCGGCCTTCGACCCGGCGCGGGTTGCCCATGGTGGCGCCCGCCACGATGGAGCCGCTCTGGACGGCTGGCAGCGCCAGGCCCTGGATCGCCTGGATGCGGATGCGCTCTGGGAATGGATGGCTGCCGGTGCGCCGGAGGACGCGGTCGCACTGCCGGTTGATGGCCCCGTGTTCGCGGCGGCGGTCCGCCCGAACATCCTGTTCCCGGAGGATGGCTGGGCCTGGGCGCGGCGCCTGTTCGACCCCGAGGCGGAGCCCGACAGCGACGCGCGCGCCGAGATCGCGGCCGCGGGCCCGGGACTGTTCCGCGCCGCCCTGGCCGTGCAGGATCCTGCGCCGACGGAGGACTTCGGTGCCTGGGCGAAAGCCACGGGGAGGGCGGCCGGCGCCAAGGGCCGTGGGCTGTACCGGCCGCTGCGCGCCGCGCTCACCAACGCGGTGGAAGGGCCGGAACTGGGCGCGGTGGTCCCGTTGATGCCGCCAGAGCTGGTGGCCGCACGCCTGCGGGCCTGCGCCGCCGATTGACCGATCGGCGATTGACGCTCCCCGGGGCTTCCCCTAAACTTCCGCGCCTGCGCCCGAACGCGATCACTGATACGTTTCGGCGTCGGGGCATAGCGCAGTCTGGTAGCGCATCGGCTTTGGGAGCCGAGGGTCGGGGGTTCAAATCCCTCTGCCCCGACCACATGACGGTCACCCGCGCAAACGGACGGCGGGTGCGCCCGAGCGTTCCGCGCCCGTAGCTCATGTGGATAGAGCATCGGCCTTCTAAGCCGAGGGTAGCAGGTTCGAGTCCTGCCGGGCGCGCCAGTTCAGCAAGCGATGGTGACCGTAGCTCAGTAGGTAGAGCCCCGGATTGTGATTCCGGTTGTCGTGGGTTCGAGTCCCATCGGTCACCCCAGTTTCAGTACGCCCATACGGGGCCGCGTCGCGCGTGAGCGTGGCGGTGCCGGGCAGGACGCCCGATCACCGACGAAACCGCGGGCCAGGAGGCCCGCCGCGCATCAGCGCGGAGCGAATGCGGGACCGCGTCCCGCGTGAGCGTGGAGGTGCCGGGCAGGACGCCCCGGTCACCGACGAGACCGCGGGCCAGGAGGCCCGCCGCGCATCAGCGCGGAGCGAATGCGGGACCGCGTCCCGCGTGAGCGTGGAGGTGCCGGGCAGGACGCCCGGTCACCGACGAAAATACGGGCCGTTAGCTCAATTGGTAGAGCAGTTGACTCTTAATCAATTGGTTGGAGGTTCGAGTCCTCCACGGCCCACCATCCATCGCGGGGATCCACGTGATCCGCGCGGGTGCCGATCCGCATCCAGGAGCAGGTGCGGTACAATATGGTGGTCGCCACGGCGACCGCGCGAAAGTGGCGGAACCGGTAGACGCGCTGGGTTTAGGTCCCAGTGGGGGCCAACCCCCCGTGAGAGTTCGAGTCTCTCCTTTCGCACCATGACAAGGAGCCCGCGGCTCATGTTGCCGGCGGGCTTTGCTGTTTGAGCGGCCGGTGTCCCGGCCGGATCAGTCCGGAGTAATCCCGAATGCAGGTGTCGGTCGAACGTCAGGAAGGCCTGGAGCGCACGCTCAAGGTCGAAATCCCGAGTGATCGGATTGAAGGCGCCGTTGAAGAGCGGCTCAACCGGCTGCAGAAGCAGGTGCGGCTGGACGGGTTCCGCCCCGGCAAGGTGCCGATGCGCGTGGTCCGTACCCGCTATGGGGGGCAGGTGCGTCAGGAAGTGGTCGGCGAGCTCATTCAGTCGACGCTCCAGGAGGCGGTCACGCAGGTCGAGATGCAGCCGGCCGGTTCCCCCCGGATCGACTCGGCCGATGAGCAGCCCGACGAGGGCGGGATGGCCTACACGGCCACGTTCGAGGTCTACCCGGAGATCGAGCTCGGGGAGATCTCGGATCTCGCGGTCGAGAAGCCGGTGGCGGAGGTCACGGAGGCCGACGTCGACGGCATGATCGAGACGCTGCAGAAGCAGCGCCAGGAGTTCGAGGAGGTCGACCGGCCCGCCGAGCAGGGTGATCGGGTCGTGATCGATTTCGTCGGCCGGATCGACGGCGAGGCGTTCGAGGGCGGCTCCGGCGAGGATACGCCGGTCGATCTCGGCGCCGGGCGCATGATCGATGGCTTCGAGGACCAGCTCGAGGGAATCCGCCCGAGCGAAGAACGCGAACTCGAGGTCAAGTTCCCGGAAGAATACGGTTCCAGCGAACTCGCCGGGCGCGATGCGACGTTCTCCGTGACCTGCAAGTCGGTCCAGGCCGGACGGCTGCCGGAAGTGGACGAAGAGTTCGCCCGCCAGTTCGGGATCGAGAGCGGCTCGGTCGATGAGCTGCGCGACGGACTGCGGCGGAACATGGAGCGCGAGCTGAAACAGGCGCTCGAGGCCCAGGTGAAGCGTCAGGTGATGGACGCGCTGGTTCAGCGTCATCCGATCGACGTGCCCGATGCGCTGGTGAGCGAGGAGATCGGTCGCCTGCGCGAGCAGATGAAGCAGCGCCTGGGCGGTCAGATGGGCGATGAGCAGCTGCCCGACGATCTGTTCCGGGAAGAGGCGCTGCGCCGGGTCCGGCTTGGGCTCCTGCTCTCGGAGCTGGTCCAGAACAACGGTATCCAGGCGGACGACGAAGCCGTGCGCGAGAAGGTCGAGGAGATGGCCTCCGCCTACGATGACCCGCAGCAGGTTGTGCAGCATTACTATGAAAATCAGCAGATGCTGCAGGGCGTCCAGGCCATGGTGGTCGAGGACCGCGTGGTCGACTGGATTCTCGAACGGGCGAACGTTACCGAGAAGCAGACGAACTTCGACGAAGTCATGCAGCAACAGAATGGCCAGTAGGCTTTAGGAGCAATCCGTTGAGCGATAACGAGTACGCGATGAATCTGGTGCCGATGGTTGTCGAGCAGACGCCACGGGGCGAGCGCTCGTACGACATCTTTTCGCGCCTGTTGAAGGAACGGGTCGTGTTCCTGGTCGGCCCGGTCGAGGACCAGGTCGCGAACCTCGTGGTCGCGCAGCTGCTGTATCTGGAATCGGAGAATCCGGACAAGGATATCTCGCTGTATATCAACTCGCCCGGTGGCGCGGTCACGGCGGGGCTGTCGATTTACGACACGATCCAGTTCATCAAGCCGCACGTGAATACCCTGTGCGTGGGCCAGGCCGCGAGTATGGGGGCGCTCCTGCTCGCTGCCGGGACCGCCGGGAAACGGCATATCCTGCCGCACTCCCGGGTGATGATTCACCAGCCGCTCGGGGGTTACCAGGGCCAGGCGACGGATATCGATATCCACGCCCGCGAGATCCTCAATACCCGGGATCGGCTGAACGGGATCCTCGCGCACCATACCGGCCAGCCGCTGGAAAAGGTCCGCGAGGATACCGAGCGGGATTACTTCATGAGTGCCGACGCGGCCGTGGAATACGGCCTCGTCGATCGGGTCGTGGCCAACCGCGACCAGGAAGGCGGGGCCTGATCGGGCCCCGTCCAAACCCTCTTCACACGGGCCGCAACGGCGTCTGGAGCCCTCTGCCGAGCTTGCAAAACCCCCCTGAAATCGGCATTGTGAATCCGTCTCCACGCGAGCCCGCGGGGCGCGATTTCCCATGACCGACCAGCACGACGACAAGCAGGAATCCGGCAAGCTGCTGTATTGCTCTTTCTGCGGCAAAAGCCAGCACGAAGTGCGCAAACTGATCGCCGGACCCTCGGTGTTCATCTGCGACGAGTGCGTCGATCTCTGCAACGACATCATCCGCGAGGAGATGCAGGACGCCAATCGCGCGTCCACGACGCGGCTGCCCAGGCCCACCGAGATCAACACGACCCTTGATGAATACGTCATCGGTCAGGGACGGGCGAAGAAAATCCTGTCGGTAGCGGTGTACAACCACTACAAGCGACTGGAATTCCGCCAGACCCGGGATGAGATCGAGCTCGCCAAGAGCAATATCCTGATGATCGGCCCAACCGGGTCGGGGAAGACGCTGCTGGCCGAGACCCTGGCGCGGATGCTGAACGTCCCGTTCACGATCGCCGATGCGACGACGCTCACCGAGGCCGGTTACGTGGGCGAGGATGTCGAGAACATCATCCAGAAGCTCCTGCAGAAGTGCGACTACGACGTCGAGAAGGCGCAGAACGGCATCGTCTATATCGATGAGATCGACAAGATCTCGCGCAAGTCGGACAACCCCTCGATCACGCGTGACGTATCCGGGGAGGGCGTGCAGCAGGCGCTGCTGAAGCTCATGGAGGGCACGGTAGCCTCCGTGCCGCCGCAGGGCGGGCGCAAGCACCCGCAGCAGGAGTTCCTGCAGGTCGATACCTCGAACATGCTGTTCATCGTCGGGGGCGCGTTCGCGGGCCTGGAGAAGGTCATCCGGGACCGCTCCGAACAGGGCGGGGTCGGCTTCTCGGCCGAGGTAAAAACACGCGACGAGCGGGCCAATGTGGGTGAGGTTCTGCAGGGCGTCGAACCCGAAGACCTGATTTCCTATGGCCTGATCCCAGAATTCGTGGGCCGGCTCCCGGTTGTCGCGACACTCGAGGAACTCGACGCGGACGCGCTGGTCCGGATTCTGACGGAGCCGAAGAACGCGATCATCAAACAGTACGCCAAGCTCTTCGAGATGGAGGGCTGCGAACTCGAGATGCGCGAATCCGCCCTGTACGCCGTGGCCCAACGGGCCATGGAGCGCAATACGGGCGCGCGGGGCCTGCGCACCATTATCGAGGGGGTGCTGCTGGACACGATGTACGACCTCCCGTCACTCGAGAACGTCAGCCGCGTGGTGATCGATGAGGCGGTGGTGCGGGGCGAAGCGAGCCCGTACCTCGTCTTCGAGGGGCATGAGGAGGAACCCGCCCGGCTCGAGGATACGCCCTACAAGCGGGCCGCGTCGGACGAGTGATCCGGTTTTTTCCCGCCGCGCTGCGTACGCCCCGACGACCCGGTTGCCGTCGGCACGCGCGCGGCGGCCGGTCCAGTGTCCCTCTCACAGGCCCGCGCGCCCCTTGAAAGCGCCAGCCCATTCCCCCAAGTAGCACCGAGGGACGCCCGCGGCGTCCAATCCAGTTTTCCAGAATTTTCAGGAGTTCCCGGTGGAACACGACGAACAGAATACGCCGAATACCGTCCCCGAGACGGGCCACAGTGTGGCGGTCCTGCCGTTGCGCGATGTGGTGGTCTATCCGCACATGGTGATCCCGCTGTTCGTGGGCCGGGAGAAATCCATCCGGGCCCTCGATGCGGCCATGAGCGGGTCCCGGGAGATCATGCTGGTGGCCCAGCGCAGCGCGGACGTGGACGAACCCGGAATCGCGGATCTCTACGACATCGGCACGCGCGCCACCATCCTCCAGTTGCTGAAGCTGCCGGACGGGACCATCAAGGTGCTTGTCGAGGGCGGCCAGCGTGCGCGCCTGACGCAGATCACGCCGACTGACGAAGAGTTCTTCACCGCGGTCCCGGAGACGCTGGAAGAGACGGCGCCCGGAGAGGACCGTGAGGAACAGGTCCTCCTGCGTTCGGTGATGAACGTTTTCGAGCAGTACGTGAAACTCAACAAGAAGGTGCCGGAAGAGGTCCTCAATTCACTCTCCGGAATCGAGGATGCATCGCGGCTCGCGGATACCATCGCGGCGCACATGTCGCTCAAGCTCGAGGAGAAACAGAATCTTCTCGAGATGCCGGATGTGCACGAGCGCCTTGAACGTCTGATGGCGCTCATCGAGGGTGAGATCGATCTGCTCCAGATCGAGAAACGGCTTCGTGGGCGCGTCAAGCAGCAGATGGAGAAGAGCCAGCGCGAGTACTACCTCAACGAGCAGATGAAGGCCATCCAGAAGGAGATGGGTGAGCTCGACGAGGCGGGCAACGAGGCCGAAGAACTCGCGGAGAAAATCCGCAAGGCCAAAATGCCGAAGGAGGCGCGGGAAAAGACCGAGACGGAACTCGGCAAGCTGCGCATGATGTCACCGATGTCGGCCGAAGCGTCCGTCGTGCGGAACTACATCGAGACGATGGTCGCCGTTCCGTGGAACAAGCGTTCCCGGGTCAAGCATGATCTGCAGCGTGCCGGAGAGATTCTCGAGGAAGATCACTACGGACTTGAGAAAGTCAAGGAACGCATCCTCGAATACCTCGCCGTCCAGCAGCGCGTGAAACGTCTCAAGGGGCCGATTCTGTGCCTGGTCGGGCCGCCCGGTGTTGGCAAGACGTCGATCGGGCAGTCGATCGCCCGTGCGACGAATCGCAAATTCGGGCGTATGTCGCTGGGCGGGATTCGTGACGAGGCGGAGATCCGTGGCCATCGCCGCACGTATATCGGCTCGATGCCCGGCAAGATCATTCAGACCCTGAGTCGCGTCGAGAAGAAAAACCCGCTGTTCCTGCTGGATGAAATCGACAAGATGTCGATGGACTTCCGCGGTGATCCGGCGTCCGCTCTGCTTGAAGTGCTCGATCCGGAACAGAACAACAAGTTCCAGGATCATTACCTCGAGGTGGATTTCGACCTCTCGGAGGTGATGTTCGTTGCAACGTCGAACACGCTGAACATCCCGCCGGCGCTGCTGGATCGCCTCGAAGTCATTCGGATCCCGGGTTACACCGAGGACGAAAAGGTGGCGATCGCCCAACGGTACCTCGTGCCGAAGCAGATGAAGAACAACGGTCTGCGTGAAGGTGAGCTCGATCTCTCCGAGGATGCGGTCCGTGAAATCGTGCGGGTGTATACCCGCGAAGCGGGCGTTCGCAACCTGGAACGCGAGATCGCGAAGGTCTGCCGCAAGGTGGTCAAGGAAGTCCAGAAGGGTGACCGTGAGGGCACGGTGTCAGTGGGGCCGGATGATCTCGAAACCTACCTCGGTGTCCGCCGGTATCGTTACGGTCTTGCGGAAGAGCAGGATCAGATCGGCCAGGTCACGGGCCTCGCCTGGACCGAGGTCGGTGGAGAGCTGCTCAATGTAGAAGCGGCCGTGATGCCGTACGGCAAGGGCCGTCTGAGCCATACCGGCCATCTCGGTGAAGTCATGCAGGAGTCGGTGCAGGCCGCACTGACTGTCGTGCGCAGCCGTGCACCCACGCTTGGGCTGCGACCCGGTTTCCATGAAAAACGGGATATCCATATCCACGTGCCCGAGGGCGCGACGCCGAAGGATGGGCCGAGTGCGGGCGTGGCAATGTGCACGGCCCTGGTATCGACACTCACGGGCATTCCCGTGCGGGCGGATGTCGGTATGACGGGCGAGATAACGCTTCGCGGTGAAGTGCTGCCGATCGGCGGTCTGAAAGAGAAACTGCTGGCCGCTCACAGAGGTGGTCTGAAGACGGTGATCATCCCGCAGGAGAACCGCAAGGATCTCAGCGAGATTCCGGAAAATATCCGCGCTGGCCTCGACATACGACCGGTTCGCTGGATCGATGAGGCGCTGGAACTCGCACTGCAGAAGATGCCCGTTCCATTGACCGAAGAGGAAATCGCCGAGGCCGAAAAGGAAGCCGCGCGGATGCCGGCGGTGAGCCCCCGCGAGGACGGTGATGAGCCGGATACGTCCGGTCCCCTGCGGCACCATTGATTGAGGTTTGCCCGGCCCCGATGGTCACGTATACTCGTCGACCGGCGGGGCCCGGTAAGCGTGTTGATGGGCCATCGGCACGTTTGACACCCCGGATTGGCGCTTGCTATAAACTTCGCGGTCCGGACAGGCAGCCTGCCCCGCGCAAGTGGCCCCAAGACCGATACTTCCGGATCGGACAGGCAGAACAACTTGCTACCCACACTGGCGCCGATACGGGGCGCGATGGTAGAGGCTTTCGAGTATGCGGCGCCGGGGTAAAGACGCCCGTATGGAGCCCGGTCGCGGTGCTTGCTATCAGAACAACTGCAGAGGGATGAATCGATGAACAAGTCTGAATTCGTTGAGGCCGTCGCTGAGAACGCTGATATCCCGAAATCGACGGCGCAGAAGGCGGTCGATGCGATGGTTGACGTGATCGGCGGCACGCTCAAGCAGGGCGACCAGGTATCACTGGTCGGTTTCGGTACATTCCTGACGCGCAAGCGTGAGGCCCGTCAGGGCCGCAACCCGCGCACCGGTGAAACGATCAATATCGCGGCATCGCGCGTGCCGAGCTTCAAGGCTGGCAAAGCGCTTAAAGATACCGTAAACTAGCGCGCTTCAGCGCGCCGGGTGCTTAGCTCAGCTGGGAGAGCGTCGCCCTTACAAGGCGAATGTCGGGGGTTCAAATCCCTCAGCACCCACCAGGTTCCGGAGCGGTAGCTCAGTCGGTTAGAGTACCGGCCTGTCACGCCGGGGGTCGCGGGTTCGAGTCCCGTCCGCTCCGCCATTTTCAGGAAGCTGTTTCGGGGCGCCATCGGGCGCCCCGAAATTTTCTGGTCCGCTTCACACATACCTCATCCCGGCCTCGATCGAACTTCGCCCATGCTCCAGTCGTTCAAGGATCGTATCCGCGGTTCCCGGTGGCTCGGTTACACCATCGTTGGAATCATCTCCGTACCTTTCGCCCTCTGGGGTATCCAGGCCTATATGGGCGGTGGCGCCCAGACCGCTGCCGTAACGGTGAACGGTGAAGAGATCCCGAGCCGCCAGGTCGAGCGTCTGGTCGCGCAGCAGCGCCAGACATTGAGCGAACGGTTCGGTGGCAGCCTTCCGGAAGCCTTTTCCGATCAGATGCTGCGCGAGCGTGTTCTCGAGCAACTGATTTCCCGTGAACTGCTGGAACAGACCGCCGCCGATGCGAATCTGCAGCTCGGCGAACAAGCACTTGCGGAGCGCATCCGCGGGCAATCCATGTTCCAGCGGGATGGTGGTTTTGACCGCGATCTCTACCGCCAGATCCTGGGACAATCGGGATTGACTCCGAGCCAGTACGAGACGCGCGTTCGCGACAGTGCGCGGGTTGAGCAACTCCGGCAGGCTATCGTCGGCTCGTCGTTCGTGCTCGAGCCCGAGGCGCGTCGGCTCGCCCGCCTGGCCGGCCAGGAACGCCGGGTGGTGTCTCTGCGCTACGGGCGGGATGCCGCCAGTGCGGCGGTCGAGGTCGAAGAGGAGGCCGTCGAGACGTATTACCAGGAGAACCGGGAACGATTCCGGACGCCGGAGCAGGTTCGCGTCGCATGGGTGGAACTGGATATCGAGGCGCTCAAGGAACAGGTCGAGGTGTCGGAGGAGGATCTCCGCCGCGAATACGAATCGGCGGGCCAACGATATCGCAGTGCCTCGGAACGCGAAGCGGCTCATATCCTGATCGAGGTGCCCGAAGACGCCACCGAGGACACCGAGCAGCAGGCCCTGGACGAAATCCGTTCCCTGCGGGAACGCCTTGAGGACGGTGCGGATTTTGCAGAGCTCGCCCGGGAATACTCGGACGACAGCGGCTCGGCGCGCCAAGGTGGCGATCTTGGGGCCGTCAAACGCGGGATGATGGTCGAGCCCTTCGAAGAGGCGCTGTTCGCGCTCTCGGGGGAAGGCAGCGTCAGCGAGCCCGTGCGCACGACCTATGGTTATCATCTGATCAAGTTGCTGGATGTCCGCGAGCGGGAACAGGAACCGTTCGAGGAGGTGAAGGACGAGATCCGCGATGACCTGCGGACACGCCGTGCACAGGATCGTTTCTACGAGCGTGTCGACGTCCTTCAGAATACGGCCTATGAGAACCCGGACAGCCTGGAGGTGGTCGCCGAAGCGACGGGGGTTCCCGTTCAGCGCAGCGAGTGGATCTCGCGTGATTCTGGTGAAGGCATCGGTTCGAACGAAGCGGTTCGCGAGGCGGCGTTCAGCCCCACT